>JAVWBH010000092.1:0-9810 GCA_036649595.1 Bacteroidales bacterium | reverse complement strand
TCTGAACAGCGTAAATACCTGCATCTGGCAGCTGTCTTCGCAAATAATTTTTCCAATCACATGTTTTCAATCGCAGCCAAACTGGTAGAAGACCACGGATTACCTTTCGACGCATTGCAACCCCTGATTGCCGAAACAGCAGATAAGATCCGGACAATGGCTCCGGTTAACGCTCAGACCGGACCGGCTATCCGTTATGATGAAAACGTAATGGAGAAACAAATCGGAATGCTCGACAACGAACAATTACGCGATATATACCGGTGCGTCAGCCGGAGTATCTTTGACTTTTCTAAAAACAAACAATAAATATGGGTGCAATAAACTTTGACCTGACAAAAATAAAAGGGATTCTTTTTGATGTTGACGGCGTATTATCGTCCGACATGATTCCTCTTCATCCAAGCGGAGAACCAATGCGTACGATCAACATCAAAGACGGATATGCCATGCAGCTCGCCGTAAAACGCGGATTCCAGGTAGGAATCATTACAGGCGGCAATACAGAAGCAGTTCGTAAACGCTATGCTGCTTTAGGGGTACAACACCTTTATCTGGGTGCTAAAGTAAAGAAGGAGCAACTCGCCCATTTTCTTGAACAAACCGGCCTCGATGCTTCTGAAATTCTTTATATGGGTGATGATATTCCGGATTATGAAGTAATGACGCTCGTTGGACTACCCACTTGTCCGGCAGATGCCGCGCATGAAATCAAGTCGATCAGTATTTACATCTCACATAAAGAAGGAGGGCGCGGATGTGCCCGGGATGTAATCGAGCAAGTCATGAAAGCTCAGAATAAATGGATGGACGGCGAAGCCTTCGGGTGGTAACCTCTTTTTTTCAATAAAAACAGAATATGCTCAACAATTTAGATAAATACAAGATACTGTTAGCCAGCAACTCACCGCGCCGCCGTGAATTATTAGCCGGACTGGATATTTCTTATGAAGTAACGGCACTTCCCGATATCGACGAATCATTTCCCGCGGAACTTCCCGGAGAGGAGATTCCGGTTTATATCGCCAAAAACAAAGCCGCCGCTTATGGCGACCAGATGCAAGAAGATACATTGCTAATTACCGCAGATACAATCGTTTGGTCTGAAGGAAAAGTATATGGCAAACCTTCGGATGCAACTGATGCCAAAAAGATGCTTCGCGCATTGTCAGGAAAAACGCATCAGGTAATTACAGGAGTCTGTATTCGAAGCGCCAATAAAGAAAAAAGCTTTGCCGCCGTGTCAGAAGTTACCTTCTGCGAGTTGAGCGATGCTGAAATCGATTATTATGTAACCCGCTATACCCCTTACGATAAAGCCGGTTCTTACGGGATTCAGGAATGGATAGGATACGTCGGTGTTGAAGAGATGAAAGGCAGCTACTTCAATGTCATGGGCTTGCCTATTCAGCGCTTATACAAAGAGTTACAACAGTTCTGATAAATAAAAAACAAAAGCGGGCGAATAAGTAGCATCTACTCTATTCGCCCGCTTTTATCAGCGTTACTGTCTTATATTATTTTCCGGGAATTGTAAACACATACAATCTGCTCGCATCCACATCCGGAACAAAGAGTTTATTTCCCTGCAAAGTCAACATCTGAGGAGAAAGAAGTATTTTTTCAGGAAGCAATAATTTATTGGCTCCTGTTGCCATATCAATACTACGCAACTGACCATTTATGCGATCGGTATAATAAACCATTCGTGTTTTCGGATCATACTGAATACCACAATAATAACCAGGCAGGCTTTCCAGCTTATAAAGCATCGGATTTAGATCTTTCATATTCAGAACCATATAAATGGCATTCTGCTTACCTATTGAGTCATTCTGCGGATAAGAGCACACATACATCGTATCTTTATAGGCCGTCATTCCATTCGGACCGGATACGGTTGTCAGGAAAATATCCATCGTTGCATTTGCTACATTCGCCGGCTCATTAACTTCGGTTTTATAAATCAGCCCGGCATCCCGTACAGACACATAAAGCAAACTATCCTGAATTACAAGATCACTTACAAACATGTTATTTTCGGGCAATTGCATTACCTGAGGAGCCTTTGATAAATCTGTCATATCAAAAACCATCACGCAATTGATATCGGCAACAAAAAGATAGTTACCCAATACGGCCATCCCTTTCGGAGCCATTAAAGTACCGGCAGGAATATACTCAGATAAAACGCCATCTTTCAGTTGCATGATGTAGCCCGTTTTATCTACATTCAGCGGATCCATCACTTCACCTCCGTAATTAGAGATCAACAAACGGTCTCCGGCCCAAACAGTACCATAGCAGTATTTCAATCCGGCCTGATATACCGTATCGGCAACCCATGTACTATCCGTTTTTGCATAAGCTTCTTCAGCCTGCTTATCTGTCTTATAGCCTTTACATCCGACCAACAACAGCAGAAAACTTATAAAAAGCAATCCTTTTTTCATACTATTCTTCATTAAAATGTCATTTATTGTGTTTTTTATACCTAATTGAATAACAATAATAGAAGAAGTTAGTTCAGATAATTTAAAAGCTGTAAAACAAAAAATACCAGGGTGATCCCCTGTCAATTCATTTATAATTCGTCCGAATAGATTGCGCGTGGCAAAATACGGCAGTTATACTGACATGCCATGATCTGGCCATATGCCCCCGCACTACGCAATGCCAGAAGATCTCCGCGCTTAGTTGCCGGCAATGATTCTTCTTTTCCAAAACAGTCTGACGATTCACAGATCGGTCCTACTACATCATACAGCTGATTAGGCTCTGATGAAGTAAGATTTTGAATCTCATGATGCGCTCCGTACAAAGCCGGACGTATCAGATCCGACATACCCGCATCTACAATTATGAATTTCTTATTCACCCCTTCTTTTACGTATAATACTTCCGTTATCAAAGATCCGCACTGACCTACCAACGAGCGGCCCAGTTCGAAATGTACTTCCTGCCCCGGACGCAATTTCAGGTGGTTATGGAATATGGCAAAATAAGCCTCAAAATCAGGGATCGGATTTACATCGGGCGAAACATAATCGATACCCAATCCGCCGCCGACATTAATTACCGGCAACCGGACACCGCGGGCTTCCAGTTGATCCTGCAACACATTTATCTTATCACTCAATTCGGCAAACGGAGTCAGATCCGTCAACTGAGAGCCGATATGAAAATGCAATCCGGTCAGTTCTATATGCTCAAGATCGAGAGCCCGTTGAATTACCTGATCCAACTGTTCAAGATTAATTCCGAATTTGTTTTCATTCAATCCGGTAGTAATATAATGATGTGTGTTTGCGTCGACATTCGGATTAATACGAAGGGCGATACGCGCTGTCTTATTCTTAGCGGCCGCCAGTTCTTCGATCACTTCCAGTTCGGCTGTCGACTCTACATTGAAACAAAAAATACCGGCATCCAGCCCAAGATTAATTTCCCAATCCGCTTTTCCCACACCGGCAAACACGATCTTATCCGGAGAGACCCCGGCATCCAGCGCGGCCTGTACTTCACCTCCGCTTACACAATCGCATCCCATACCGCTGTTTTTGACCATACGCAAAATTTTATCATTTGCGTTTGCCTTTACGGCATAATGCACATGATATCCCTGATATTTAGCGGTTTCATGATTAATGGTATCCAAGGTCGCCTGAAAAAGCGCCGTATCATAATAATAAAAGGGAGTCTGAAGCTGACGTAGCTTTTCAATCGGGAAATTAGTTTTCATATATTATGTTTCATTTGTAAACAAAACAGACACAATCCGGGTTTAAAAAAGACGCAAGGATAATTATCGATGCGCCTTCTTTATATCAGGTTAAACTGTCGGTCAGTTTATCTTATTTGTTAAACAAGTTATCACTCAATGCCTGCAATGCATTCTTTTTATCAGCAGCAGTTACCAGGATTGAGATATTATAATTGCTTCCTCCGTATGAAATCATACGTACCGGAATATTTTTCAATGCTTCCACAACTTTCGCCTCGAAGCCAAGGTTTTGCCATTGCAAATCACCGACAACACAGATGATCACCATATCCTCATCTACAGAAACGGTTCCGAATTTTTTCAGGTCATCCAGAATTTCGGGTAAATGACGTTTGTTGTCAATTGTCAGCGAAACACCCACCTCAGAAGTCGTTACCATATCTACCGATGTCTGATAAGTCTCGAAAATTTCGAATACTTTACGCATAAATCCATGCGCCATCAGCATACGGCCCGATTTGATTTTGATAGAAGTGATGCCGTCTTTCGCCGCTACAGCCTTGATTTTTTTCAATTCTGTTTCATTCGAAATCAACGTACCCGGCGCACTCGGCTCCATTGTATTCAATAAGCGAACCGGAATATTATTTAGTTTCGCAGGAGTAATACAAGTAGGATGCAGAATTTTCGCTCCGAAATAAGCCAGTTCAGCCGCCTCTTCAAAGTGAAGCTGACGAACAGGAGTTGTGTGCTCCACAAAGCGCGGGTCATTGTTATGCATACCGTCGATATCTGTCCAGATCTGAATCTCCTCAGCATTAATAGCCGCACCGATCAGCGAAGCAGAATAATCACTTCCTCCGCGTTGCAGGTTGTCAATTTCGCCGTAAGCATTACGACAAATGTAACCTTGCGTAATATAAATGTCCTGATCAGGAGTCTGAGCTAACAAAAGAGTTAGTTTCTCACGGATATAAGCCGGATCCGGTTCTGCATTTTTATCTGTACGGGCATAGTCAAGTGCCGGAAGTAATGCCGATTTAACACCTTGCTCCAACAAATAAAGATTAAACATCGCCGTTGACATCAATTCACCTTGCGCCAATACAACTTTTTCTTCAAAAAGGGTAAAAAGGTCTTTTGTGAATGAACGTATATAATCGAAATTCGACTTGATCGTTTCTTTTGCTTGTGCTTTATATTCAGCTGTAGTATACAGCTCTTCGATTGTTTGGAAATATTTACGCTCTAAAGCATTAATGATTTCATTCGCCCCAACCGGGTTTTTCTTGTATAGATAATCCGAGATCTCTACCAACGTATTTGTAGTTCCGGCCATCGCTGATAAAACGACGATCTTACGTTGACCATCAAGAATCAGATTTGCCACTTCTTTCATTCTCTGTGCTGAACCCACAGAAGTTCCACCAAACTTTAAAACTTTCATTTTCCGTTTTTTAATTAAAGGTTATCTTCTATAATTTTAAGTTTGGACGTCATTTGGGAGACCTTCCTCATCCACTGGCTTTACAGTTGCCGATTTGCTATTCCAGCACCTCTTGCAACTATTTGAAAGGCAAAAGTAATATTTCCTTGCATTTTTTAAAGAAAAACTAAGCTAAAAAAGTCATTTCTTCTGCAATTTCTACTTTTTCCTGTACAAAAATCTCTTTTATCTGTTGGTTTTCAATGCAAATTACCCGCCCCGGATATTCATGCGTCAATGCATGATTATGAGTCGCCATAATCACGGTCGTACCAGTTTTTGAAATCTCATGAAGCAACGAAACGATGTGTGCACCTGTTTCGGGATCCAGATTTCCGGTCGGCTCATCTGCAAGGATAATTTCGGGCGAATTCAGCAAGGCGCGCGCAATAACAACACGCTGCTGTTCACCACCGGATAACTGATGTGGTAATTTATAACCTTTATTCTGCATTCCTACTTGCTTCAAAACGGCATCAATCCGATCTTCTATTTCTTCTTTCCGTTTCCAGCCGGTTGCTTTTAATACAAAAATAAGATTTTCATATACCGAGCGGTCTGTCAACAATTGGAAGTCCTGAAAAACAATACCGATTTTCCGGCGCAAATACGGAATCTCTTTTTTCTTCAGCTTGCGCAGATTATAGCCTAAAACAAAGGCATCCCCCTGCACTAAGGGTATTTCTGCATACATCGTTTTCATCAGAGAGCTTTTTCCGGAGCCTACCTTTCCGATAGCATATACGAATTCACCCTTATTTACCTGTAAATCTACGCAATCCAACACGGTCAGTTCCTGACGCAGTACACTAACACCTTTATAATCAATTAAAGTTTCTGCCATTGATCAAATGAGATTTCTATTATTTATGTCTTTTTTTCAGTTCACGGGCCAAATCTTCAAAACGATATCCTTTTGAAGTCAACAATACAATCAGGTGATAAATCAGATCTGACGCTTCATAAATCAACCCTTCATCCGTACCGTTGGTAGCCTCAATCACTGTTTCTACAGCCTCTTCGCCTACTTTCTGGGCCATTCTGTTAATCCCTTTCTGAAACAACGAGGTCGTATAAGATCCTTCCGGCATCTCTTCATACCGTTTCGAGATGAAATCCTGCAAGAATTTAATAAACAGAATATCCTCTGCTTCATTCTTTTCTTCAAAACAAGTATCAGCGCCAGTATGGCATACGGGCCCTACTGGATCCACTTTAATCAATAAAGTATCCTTATCGCAATCAATTGCCATTGAAACTACATTCAGGAAATTTCCACTCTCCTCTCCTTTGGTCCAAAGACGATTTTTTGTACGGGAAAAGAACGTCACCTTACCGGTCTCTTCGGTTTTCTGAAGAGCCTCTTCATTCATGAAGCCGAGCATCAATACTTTTGAAGTGGTATTATCCTGAATAATGGCAGGCACCAGGCCTCCCATCTTTGCAAAATCTACAGTCATAATGATTCTATTTAAAATTTCTTATTTACGCACACATATGTTTTGGGCATCCAGATACGCCTTTAATTCCGGAATCGGGATTTCTCCAAAATGGAAAACACTCGCCGCCAATGCCGCATCCGCTTTTCCTTCGATAAAAGTATCCCGAAAATGCTCCTTACTTCCTGCGCCCCCGGAAGCAATCACCGGTATGCTCAAGATTCGGTTTAACTCCGCCAATGCCTGATTCGCATAACCCTGTTTTACTCCATCGTGAGTCATACTCGTAAAAAGCACCTCTCCCGCGCCTCTTTCCTGAGCCTCTTTAGCCCAGTCAAAAAGTGTCCGGTCAGTAGGTACCCGGCCGCCGTTGAGATAACAACACCATTTGCCGCCTTCCTGGTTCGCATCAATCGCCACTACACACACCTGGTCGCCGAAATGACGCGCAATCTGTGAAATCAAATCCGGATTCCGCAATGCGGCCGAATTGATCGATACCTTATCCGCTCCCGCATTCAGCAGGCGATCAACATCTTCAAGAGCATTGATCCCGCCGCCAACGGTAAAAGGGATATTTACCTGTGCAGCTACCTTTTTCACTAATTCAGTAAAGGTTTTGCGTTGCTCATATGAAGCTGTTATATCAAGATACACCAATTCATCAGCCCCTTGCAAACTATATTGGCGTCCGAGCTCAACCGGATCTCCCGCTTCGCGGAAGTTTACAAAATTCACACCTTTTACTGTCATGCCATCTTTAATGTCAAGACATGGAATTATACGTTTTGCCAGCATCGTTCGTTTATTATTTTTTATTCTCTATTCATTTTATCAATAAACGGCAGCAATTCGCGTAACCGGATACGTCCTTCATAAATTGCTTTTCCAAAAATAACCGCAGGTACTCCGGCTTCTTCAAGTCTAATCAAGTCATCCAAACAGCTTACACCGCCGCTGGCAATAAGATAAAGACCCGGAAACTCCTTTAGCATCTGTTCATATAATCCGACAGAAGGCCCTTGCAACATCCCGTCGCGCGAGATATCGGTACTGATCACTTTTACAATCCCCTGCTGCCGGTAAGAAGCGATAAAAGCGTTCCAGTCCAGAGAGGTATCTTCAAGCCATCCGCTCACCGCAATATTTCCGTCTTGCTTTACATCTGCCCCCAATATGATACGCTCCGGCCCATAACGTTGAATCCATCCGGCAAACAAATCAGGGTCTTTAACGGCAATACTACCCCCCGTTACCATTCTGGCTCCCGAGTTAAAAGCGATATCCAAATCTGCATCACTCTTCAGGCCTCCACCGAAATCAATAATCAGCGACGTTTTGGCGGCAATACGTTCTAGCGTACGCCAATTTACGATATGATGCGCTTTCGCACCATCAAGATCCACCAGGTGCAACCGGTGCAGCCCGTGCGCTTCGAACTCCAGAGCCACTTCCAGCGGATCTTCATTATACAAAGTCTGCCGCGAATAATCACCCTGAGACAAGCGTACGCATTTCCCGTCTATCAGGTCTATCGCAGGAATCAGTTCTATCATAGTTCAAAAAAGTTTCGTAATATCCGCTCTCCGGTATCTCCGCTCTTCTCCGCGTGAAATTGAGTGGCATAAAAATTATCTTTCTGCAAAGCAGCCGAATAAGGCTGAATATAATCCGTAGTTGCGATGGTATATTCATTTTCAGGAACATAATAACTATGTACATAATACACAAAGTCATTCTCCGGTATTTCCGAAAATAATTTCCCTTTCAGTGCGCCAATCTGATTCCATCCCATATGAGGAACTTTCAGTTCCGTACCGGTTGGTTCGAAACGTTTTACCGGGACATTAAAAATCCCAAGGCAATCTACATCCCCCTCTTCCGAATGGCTGCACATCAACTGCATCCCGATACAAATACCCAGTACCGGCTGCTTCAGATCGCGTATCACTTCATCCAGACGATGAGCCTTCAGGTATTCCATCGTGGAGCGAGCTTCTCCGACACCCGGAAAGATCACCTTATCAGCCGACAAGAGCAATTCCTTATCATCGGTTATGATCGCATTCACCCCCACTCTTTTCAAAGCACAATCTACTGAATAGATATTTCCTGCATTATATTTAACGATGGCTACTTGCATGTATTTCTTTTATTTTATTGTAACATCGAATCTATTTTCTCTGTCATCTCTTCAAACTCCTTCTCATTGTAAAGCCGTGTCAACATGACAATCTCCCCAAACGGGTTAATGATCACATTGCGGGTAATCCCGGCTTTCCGATCTGCATATAAAGCGAATATATCCGCATTCGGATCCAGTCCGATCGGATACGTAATACCGGTTTGGCGGGCAAACTCAATCACCGTTTTCAACGGTTCGTCGCGGTCAATTCCCAACAAAGCGAATTTCGGATTCGATTTATGTTTTAGCCAGATATCCTTTTCTATAAAAGGCATCTCCTTTCGGCAAACCCCACACCAACTTGCGGTAAACTGCAACATAACCACCTTACCCCGAAGCTCCGACAAGCGGACTTTCGATCCGTCTGTAAGCTCCATGGTAAAATCAGGTGCCGTTTCACCCACTTTCACTTTATATCCGCGGTCATCCACAGACAACGAATCTTCTGATGCTGCTTCCGTAGTTTTTTCATCGACCAACGGAATATTTTTACGTTGCTTATCTGATTGACAACCGGTAAACATTCCCAGCAATACAACAGATAAAATCCAATATTTTCTCATCTCAATTATCTTTTATATGTCACTTCTGTATTTCTTCGTACAATCTGACAAATATAACGAATAACACCTGATCAAAAGTGTGCTTTTTCTTAAATAAATTTTCTCAAATCCTGCACCCGCACTGCTTTTCCTTCACTTTGAGGCAATGTGCCTTTGTTGGCAAGACGCACTTGAGGGGTAATCAATAATTCATCTTTCAGACGACGTGTAATTTCACGCGACAATCCTTTCAATATATTATAATCTTCCGAATACAATTCATTGAGTTCTACCTCAACAATCATTTCGTCATTATTATTCCGGGTTTGTAGTGTAATCAGATAGTTATTGCCTAACTCGGAAAACTGCATCAGAATACGTTCGATCTGCACCGGAAATATATTCACACCTTTCAGAATAATCATATCATCGCT
>JAVWBH010000091.1:0-9838 GCA_036649595.1 Bacteroidales bacterium | reverse complement strand
CGAACGTACGGCTTTTATCCGGTCATAAATCGTATAAACGATATTTGTTATATTATTCCGGCGCCATTGGGCAAAAGACTCCTTTTTGCCGGATTTATCATATCGTTTTCGGTCGGGATAAAGAGCTGCATTTTCCGGATAACGGATATAATCCAGATGCACACCGTCAATATTATAGTTGCGTACCATTTCTTCTGCAATGGAAGCCAGATAATCGGCCGTTTGAACTGCAGATGGCTCCAAATAATACTCTCCCTGGTGAAGCGTTATGAAAGAGCTGTTTTTCCGTACAAATGCGTCCAGCCCATTTTGTTGTATATACTTTTTTCCTCCCAAAGGCATACAAACCATCCATGCATGGCATTTCATTCCTCTTTTATGACACTCTTCTACAACAAATGCCAATGCATCGAAAGAACTACGCACACCGGCCTTTCCGGTCTGATATTTACTCTGCCCCTCAATGGCCGAATGATAAAACACCGTACCTTTTAGGCGTGCCTGAAAAAAGATCGTATTCAGTCCGACATGCTGCAATTGATTCAACATTTTTACCAGTTCTGCTTTCTGACGCATAATTACCCGATCAGAAACCCCGGTTTCTGATGGCCAGTCAAGTTGATAATTGGTAGTGAGCCATACAGCTCGCATTTCTTCCGGTTCATTTGCCTTTACCTGCAAATTCAACAATAGAAATAAAAAGAGAAGAGGAAGATTCTTTATCATACATTTATTATTGACTGCAAAAATAAATAAATACCTGAATCCATTATGCTAAGCTGCCATCGAAATAAAGAAGGTTTATTATTATCAGGCTTGCAATCTTCATTTACACCCAGTCCGTTATCTGTATTTAAAAGCCAATCCCGCTCTTTTTCATCCTCCTGTAAAGCTGTTTTTTGAAATAGTTTCTTAATATTTTGGTAATATTTTCTAAATACCACCTTCACACAATCGAAACACACCGCACCTTTCTTTGCAGTGTCAAAAAACACTTACACGCATCAATGAAACATTTTGCTTTTACGCTATTATTTTTTTGCTTTACATTATTACCGGCTTTTTCTTCTTACACGATCCGGGGTGTAATAAAAGATGGCCAAACCAAAGAAGAACTTATCGGAGCTACAATCTCCATAAAAGACGAAAGTGGAAAAGGTACCATTACCGGCTTAGACGGATCATTTATTTTAAATGGGATAACCGGCAAATCCGTAACACTGATCTGCGGTTATATCGGATACAACCCGACTCATATCACAGTTACGACCAATAACAAGCCCCTTGAAATTTTTCTAAACCAAACAGCAATCGAGCTTAATACGGTCGAAGTAACCGCCAATAGAATACACAACAATGAAATAGGCGCACGGTTTCTTGAAAAACAAGCGCAGACTGTATTAAACATAGTAAGCGCACGCAGCATTGAGGCTTCACCCGATATCAATGTATCAAACATACTACAGCGTGTTTCGGGTGTAACCATAGACAAGGGGAACTCGGGTGAGGGTGAATTTGCCGTACTGAGAGGTATGGACAAACGCTACAACTACACGTTGGTAAACGGTGTCAAAATTCCGAGCCCCGATAATAAGAACAGATATATCCCTTTAAATATATTTCCGGGCGAACTACTCGACCGGCTGGAAGTCTCAAAATCATTGACACCCGACATGGAAGGCGACGGAACCGGGGGTGCTATTAACCTGGTTATGAAGGATGCGCCTGCACGGACAACATTCCAGGCAAACTTTTCGTCGGGATACAACTCTGAACTAATCGACCATAAACTGGCCTCTTTTGATAAAAAAAACCTGACAAAGCATCCCCCCCGCGAGACGCATGGCACCCAATACCAGGCTACAACCGCAGATTTTAAAAACGGATCTACGCATATAACAAAGAAACAGAGTCGTCCGGATATGCTTGCCGGATTTATGTTTGGCGACCGTTTTTTTGACAACAGACTGGGTGTTGTTATTGCCGGGAGTTATCAAAACAGAAATAAACATACCGAATCACTTTTCTTTTCGGATGTTATGTCGCAAACAGAAACAACCGTTCGACTGACAAGCGTTAACAACCGCAATTACTCTGAAAATCAGATGCAGTATGGTGTACATGGTAAACTCGATTACAAAATAACACCGGCTCACAAAATAGAATGGTGTAATTCAATTGTCGGGAATGAAATTACTCAAGTAAGAGAAGGTATTACAACAGACCTTTCTTTAAATTATAATCCCTCAACAGGAAATGCTCTTGAAAACATACAGACCCGAACCCGATTTACCAAACAACAGATTGTTGCGTCTACGCTGCAGGGAGAACATCAATTTGCAGACAAACTTATTCTCGACTGGTCGGGGGTATACTCTTTTGCAACTAATCAGCGCCCCGATATCACGTATGTAAATCTTGAGAACTACCGCGCTGACTTTCAGGACAAGATTACAGCTGATAACAGCGAACGTCGCTGGGAGAAAAACAGCGATCACGACTGGACCGGCTATATGAATATCAAATACACTCTTCCATTTGTCCGGAGCAACCTTCAGCTTAAAGCCGGAGGGATGTATCGCAACAAAGAGCGCACAAACAAATATACGGTTTATCGGTTTATCCCTGCCGCAAATACCAGACCTGTTCTAGGCATCGATTTCAATGATATCCATGAAATCGAATGGAAAGTCGCTACTCCGAAAGGGAGTGTAGGCCCGTTAAATTATGATGCCGGTGAGAATATAGGCGCTGTCTACCTAATGGGGAACTGGGAACACGACAATTGGAGCATAATCGGGGGGATCCGCGCGGAGCACACATCTCAATCGTATGTCATGGAGTTTCCGTCGGCAAGCGACGAGCCGGAAAGCAGTCAAAAATACATGGATTACCTACCGTCGCTTTCAGTTAAATACAAACCAAACGAGAAGATGAATATCCGTTCTTCTTATTTCAGATCCATCAATCGCCCGGGATTTTTCGAGATTGTTCCTTATTCAATAATCAATGAAGAGTATACCGAATATGGAAATAAAGATCTGAAACGAGCTGTTATTGATAACATAGACCTGCGCTGGGAGTATTTTCCTACAAATAACGAACAGATAATGGTGGGGGCATTTTATAAACACATCGATAATCCGATAGAGTATGCCTATTACTCTCCGAACGGACGCCAATTCGGTTATGGACCAACAAATCTCGGAAATGCAACCAACTGGGGTATAGAAGCCGATTTTATCAAATATATCCGAAACTTCGGAATCAAAGCGAACTACACCTATACGCATTCGGCAATCACAACTCCGAAAACGTTATACCAGACCGATGAAAACGGCTCGCTGACACGCCTTCAGGTAGAACAGACTCGCCCATTGGTAAATCAGGCGCCGCACGTAGCAAATTTATCATTACTGTATAAGGAGGTCCGCTTCAACTGGGATTTCCAGATTTCAGGAACGTATACAGGAGAGAAAATAGTGATTGCCTCACATTTCTTAGACTCAGATTATTGGGAAGGAGGAGTTTTCTCACTTGACCTTTCGGCCGAAAAAAGATTCAAATGTGGTATTTCCGTTTTTGCAAAAGCAAACAACTTACTTACCACAGCAACCGAGCGATATATTAAAACAACGAACCCCTATAATGAGACTTTCCCACACCAAAAATACAAGACCGGGAAAACTTTGATCCGCCGTGACACCAATGGTACCAATTTGCTTTTAGGTGTACGGTATAAAATGTAATAAACAAAACAAAATAAGAACGCTATTATGAACTCAAAAAGTTACTATTTTAAAAGCCTGTTAGTCTTATCGGCTATTTCACTTTTTGCCTCTTGCAACAAAGATACTGAACCGGAAAATCCGGATAAGAATGATAATAATAATCAAACAGAATCTACAATCTATCCGAAAGGATCAATTGTTTGGAAAAAAGACACGACTGTTATTTTAGAAGATCATTTCCTGGTTGCTGCCGGAAAATCCCTTTATGTAGAAGAAGGGGCTACGATTATCGCATCCAATAACGACATAAAACCTGAAATCGTTGTATTAGGCAATCTTTATTGCATGGGTACTGCCCAAAAGCCAATCACATTCACGGTAGAAGAATCTTCTAAGAATGACCGGTTTTCTCGTAATTGGGGAGGTATTATCTGTGGCTATGATTCAAAAGAGGTATATATGAATTATACAACTGTTGAATATGGAGGAGCCCAGACAACAGACAATTCGCTGTCGTATATTCATAAATTATTCAAAACGGAAACAGGAGAAGGTGTACCCGCATTTCATTTTTGTAATCCGGACGGATCATTTGTTATCACGAATTCTACCTTCCGCAACAATGCAGAAGATCACATTTATATCACAGGAGGCAAATCGATAATCTCTTATAGCCGTTTTATCTCTAACGGGTATGATGGCGGAGAAGCGATCAATTACAAATCAGAATGCCTTGCCGATATCGCTTTCAATTTAGTTTATGACGCGAATACAAATGCATTAAAATTATCTAATTCCGGTTTCACAAATCTTCAGAGCCATTTATACTGCTACAACAATACGTTATTAAATAATGGCTGGCGTCGCCCGAAAGTAAAAGGCGGATCCATCTGGCTTGAACAAAATGTAATTGCCAAGTTAGCGAACAACCTGATTGCTGATTGCCGCTGGGGGTTAAAACAAAGCGTAGAGATCCCGATGGCTGCGAGCTCTGTAATCACGCCTAATTATTATTTTGCATCTACCGAGGTCGGTGTCAATCAGATGCAGGCAGACAGCCAACAAGGTATTTTAAATGGCGCACAAGACATTATGAGTAATTTTGCAGGTGATAAAAACCCATTATTCAGTAACTTTACACAACAAGCGGATATCGACATCAATGTGTCAGCCAATTCAGGGAATATTCCGGCAGAATTCAACAACGAATGGGCATTTACACTGACAGCCGGATCACCGGCATTAAATGGCGGTGAAACAAATTTCACCCCGCATTTTGCAGCAAATCCGATTGTATTCAACGGTCTGGAAAATATTTTAGAAAACAAGTGTTATTCACCACTGCCGGCATCTTATTTCGGTGCTTTTGGTAATTAATAAATTTTACACATACTTACATTCAATGAAAAAATATTTTTATTCTTCCCTTCTTTTATTTGGAACCTTAACGACCGGGCTTACCTCTTGTTGCCAAACTAATACTCCGGCACCGACTGTCGTTTCGGCAAAAACGCCTGCATTTGAAATCCCTGCGGTAACAGACGAAAGCAAGAACTTTTATGTTGTAAACGACCTGGGGCGCAATGGATATTATCAACAAAAACCAATCGCATCTCTTTTAGGAGAAATGGCCGAAAAAGTTGATATCGAATTTATCGCTGCATTAGGCGACACACACCATTTTGATGGTGTTGCCAGCGTACAAGATCCTTTATGGGAGACAAACTACGAATGGATTTATTCCCACCCGGAGTTAATGATTGAATGGTGGCCGGTATGTGGAAACCACGAATACCGGGGAAATACGCAGGCCGTAGTTGATTATAGCGGCATCAGCCGCCGCTGGAATATGCCGGCGCGTTACTATGCCCGCACGGTGAAAGCCGGTGAAAAAGAGTCTGCCCTATTATTATTTATAGACACCACTCCTTTGATCGATAAATATCAAAAAGACACAGATACTTATCCGGATGCCGTACAACAGGATATGGAAAAACAATTGGCCTGGATAGCGGATTGTCTGAAAAATTCGGATGCGAAATGGAAAATCGTAATGGGTCACCATCCGGTTTATGCAGATACAAAGAAAAGCGACAAGGAGCGCCTTGACATGCAAAAAAGAGTAAAACCGCTTTTAGATCAATATCAGGTAGATGCTTATATCTGCGGACACATTCACTCATTTCAACACATCCGTCCGGAAGACAGTAGTGTCGATTATTTTGTAAACTCTTCCGGTTCTCTTTCCCGTGATGTAAAAGAGATCGCAGGCACGCGCTTCTGTAGCGGAGATGCCGGATTTACACTGGTGTCTATGGAAGATAATAAAATCACGTATTACATGATTAATGGCGATGGTAAAATTATATACAACTATATAAAAGAAAAATAATTCCATCTTTTCTAAACAAGAAATGAAGCGTTATGTTATAAAAGCATAGCGCTTCATTTTTATACCTAATGGAAAAACTCAATATCGATTATTCAATGGGGAAAGGTAAGAAAACCACCTTCCTGCTCCTCGGTAGTATCCATGTACTTGTTGGATCAATTGCCCTGATCGGGGCCGTTGTTCAACGATTACATCCCGTTATTATTATTGCAATCGCCATTTATGCCGGGATGGGAGGCGTAATTCTTTATAGCATGTTCAACAGATTACATCATTACATCAGTATTGATGAAGAATATCTGATTTTCAAAAGCAACTTCAATAAAAGTGCCAGCAAATTCGCATGGCAGGATATCCAGTCTGTTATATTGTCACCCAGCGGAATCCGGCTGCATACCAACGATAAAGAAATCGATGTAAATATGGGGGTATTAAGGTTTCGGGATATCCGAAAAATTAAAAACAGAATTGAGCAACTTGCCTCTGAAAAGAAAATTCAGTGCATACGCATCAAGCAGATCCGAAAAAAATAAAAGCACCATACCCGAAAAGTACAGTGCTTCTTATTTATATGATTCTTTATTCAGAATGACTTATTATACATCAGCCAATAACTTTTGTAAAAAGTCGTCTAATTCCTTATCCAGATTCTTCAGAAAATCATCTTCCAAAACAACAATATTATCATCGAGTCTGAAAAGTTCTTCCTTTTGTTCAAAATCTTCATTTACCATTACTACCGAAAACGGACGGATTACATCTAATGCTTCCAGCGCTTCAGTAATTTCTTTCCCATGTAGTACTCTTTTCAGAATGGCAGCTACATTTACTTCGAATGTATCCGGATCCACTTTTAGCTCAGCCCACTCATCTATGTTACACTGCGCCAGCAATCCCTCTTCATCATCATATACAGACAAAGACAGATCGTCAAATCCGACTCCTACATACAAATCCGACAACGAAACTAACCCGTTATCTTTCACTTTACCAATCGCTTCCAATAGAAGCTCTTTGATATTACCATCGGAGTTATTAATATTTTCACTCATTACTGTTACCCAAAATGATATAATTTTTCAAAGATAATAAAAATCAATACGCATTTTCTTCTCTTGGCTTAGAAGTTTAGCTTATTTTTTCATTCCTGCCGGAAGGATACCCGGAAAAAGCAATCCTTACGAAAAGCAACCGATAGATACCCGCTCTGAATATAACAATACCAAATATAAATCAGTCGGGACCAATTCGGCCAAGGCTGAATCAGTCCTTTACAAATTCTACATTTTAATAAAAAATATACACAAATAGTTTGCGTATATAAAAAATCACTTTACATTTGCATAAACCAAACAAAACAACAGACATGTTTAATTTGTATTACGCATACTTCCGATTTTATTATTTTTACTTCTGGCAGAAAAGTAAGAACGGGGTTGTCGTAACAATACAATAGCATAATTAAACTATTAAACGATATTTTTGAATCCCGTCCTCACAGGCGGGATTTTTTTATTTTAAAACTTATGGCAATGGCTAATCTGATCTGTTCATTCTTCTTTTTTTATTTTTATTATTACTTTATGCGAAGTCGTGAGGTGAGGATTGCCATATCAAAAAAATAATAACGAATTAAATCCCGCCTCTTTCAAGAAGAGTGCGGGATTTTTTTTTAACGGAAACTAATTACGATGATTAAGATTGCAATACAAGGAATTTCAGGATGTTATCATGAGATGGCAGCTAAACAATACTTCAATGAAACAGAAATAGAGATAACCCCGTGTTTATCATTTCAAGAAATGTTTCATCAACTAAAAAGCGACCGTACTTTAATGGCCATTATGGCTATCGAAAATACAATTGCCGGAAGTTTACTGCAAAATCACGAATTATTACGTGAGAGTGACATGAAGATTATCGGAGAGCATAAATTGCATATTTCACATACGCTGGCCGCCTTACCCGGTCAAAGCCTGCAGGATATCCAAGAGGTCAATTCTCACCCGATCGCCCTGATGCAGTGCATGGAATATCTCGAACAGCAGCCGGGGATCAAAATTGTAGAAAAAGGCGATACCGCCAGTAGCGCTTGTGAAATCAGTAACCGCCAACTATCCGGTCATGCTGCCATCTGCAGCGAATATGCAGCACAGCTATACGGCCTTGAAGTACTGGCGCGGGCGATCGAAACCAACAAACGCAATTTCACCCGCTTTCTTGTACTGGCAGACCAATGGACTGCAGATGAGTTTACCGATAAACAAAAGATCAATAAATCATCTATGGTATTCTGTGTCCCGCACACCCATGGCAGCCTGTCGAAAGTATTGACAATCCTCTCTTTCTACGATATAAATCTGACGAAAATACAATCCACCCCAATTCTGGGACGCGAATGGGAATATCGTTTTTACATCGATCTGACATTTGATAACTACCTGCGCTACCGACAAGCACTCGAAGCAATTATTCCTTTTATCAAAGACTTTAAAATCTTAGGCGAATATGAAGAATCTAATTTTTGAACCTTCCATCCAACCGGCTAATCGGATTGCCCAAGTAGAGGAATACTATTTTTCCCGCAAACTAAAAGAGATTGCCCGCATGAACGAAGAAGGCCTCTCTGTCATCAATCTGGGAGTAGGCAGCCCGGATCTCTCTCCGTCTGAGAACACACTGCGCGGCCTCCACCGCGACAGTCTTCGATCAGATGCCAACGGTTATCAGCCGTATGTAGGGATACCGGCTTTCCGGAAAGCTTTTGCGAATTGGTATAAGCAATGGTACCATGTATCTTTAGATGCAGCCACACAAATACAACCCCTGATCGGCTCAAAAGAGGGCATTCTGCATATTACACTGGCTTTTGTAAATCCCGGAGACAAAGTATTAGTGCCTAATCCCGGATATCCGACCTATTCATCTGTCAGTAAACTTGCCGAAGCAGAAGTGGTTACCTATGATTTGACTGAAGAGAACAATTGGGAACCGGATTTCGAAAAACTGGAGCAGGAAGATCTTTCTGGCATAAAACTAATGTGGGTCAATTACCCGCACATGCCGACGGGTAAAAAAGCAACCCGCGAATTATTTAAAAAACTGGTTGCCTTTGGTAAAAAACACGGAATTGTCATTGTAAATGATAACCCGTACAGTTTTATCCTGAATGACAACCCGGTCAGCATTTTAGAAACAGAAGGTGCAATGGATATCTGCATTGAACTCAATTCCATGAGTAAATCCCACAATATGCCCGGATGGCGTATCGGGGTGGCTTGTTCAAACCCATTATTTATCCAATGGATTCTGAGAGTTAAAAGCAACATTGACTCGGGTGTTTACCGCCCATTACAAATGGCAGCGATCGAAGCCCTTCAGAATACCCGCGAATGGCATCAGCACAATAATGAAATTTACCGCCGCAGACGCGTGAAAGCTGAAGCCATAATGGATCTACTGAAATGCACCTTTGATCCCGAACAGTCTGGATTATTTTTATGGGGGCGCATACCGGAACATATCTCCGATTCAGAAATTTTGACAGAAGAAATTTTACATGCCGCACAGGTATTTATTACGCCGGGAAAAATCTTCGGAAGCAACGGAATGCATTATATTCGCATATCGCTTTGCGCACCGGAAGAGACACTGCAGAAAGCATTTAACCGCATAGCGGCAATAGCAATAACAAAAAAAGCAATTTAAATAAAAT
>JAVWBH010000090.1:8553-9848 GCA_036649595.1 Bacteroidales bacterium | reverse complement strand
AATTTATGACGTCCGTCATGGATCTGATATCCATTAAAATTCTCTGTTACAATGTATTCACGTACCTGTTTTACCGGCTCACCGGTAATATATGGTTTCAGCGAAACCCCATGTAATCCCTTCGGAGCGTCAATGCCCGCCAGGTCACACATGGTCGGAAGTAGATCTAATCCGTTACAAACCAGAGTGGAAGAATCAACCCTTCCTTTCAAGATACCTTTCCCGGTAAAGATAAAAGGTACACGCTGACATTCTTCTACCATCGCACTCTTAGATACAAGTCCGTGAGCACCCAGCAATTCTCCGTGATCAGAAGTAAATATAATAATGGTATTTTCGGCAAAACCAGATTCATCCAAAGCTTTTAAAGAACGGCCAATCAGATGATCTACGCTTTCCGTCAGCCGGCAATACATCCAGCGATATAATCCTTTCTCCTCCAGTGTCCATTTCTTATATCCGGACCCCGTTTCTTTCAACCAGGATGGCGGCAATAACTCAGGATCATTCATATCTGTTTTTATCGGAGCTTCATTCAATACCAACGGAGGTATTTGCCGCTGATATTCTTCTTGCGACAGCGTTTTTTTATACGCCAGGAAACGTTCGGTTGCCTGAATGTATTCCGGCTTCAACTTATCCGGATACCGGGGATCGAGCCCCGCATCATAACAGATATCATGCGGATTAAGAAAAGACAGAAAAAGGAAAAACGGCTTTTCATTTTTAGCGGCTTTTCGATCCTGAAAAAAGGATACAGCTGCATCTGCACACCCTTCATAAGGATCTGTAGTCAAAATATTAAAACCATAATCTTTATCTGCATCATTTGTATATAAATGAGTCTTTCCGGCATACACCGTTTCATATCCTGCATTGCTAAAGACATTTCCAAGAGCATTCGGAGTAATGCTGCTCAATTTTTCACGATCGAATTTTGATGAATTCGCTTTAACACCCAATTCAGAAGCATATCTGCCTGTCATCAAAGAAAACCGGGAAGGCACGGATACGGGATTTACACAATAGGTTTTTTCAAATCGGAAACCTTCGCGGGCTAACTTATCCATAGCCGGAGTATGCAGGTATTCATTACCCATGCAACTCATCATATTATATGACTGCTGATCGGTCATTACAAACACAAAATTCGGTTGATTTGAAGCTGTGCCAGTTACAGAGGCCGCAGACAAACAAAAAGTGAAAAAGGAAAAGGTCTTAAAATGCATTTAATGTGAAATTATTTTTAGTTATAAATAGAATCTATCCGATTGTTTTTTTACGGCGCACATACT
>JAVWBH010000090.1:0-8504 GCA_036649595.1 Bacteroidales bacterium | reverse complement strand
GGCATCCCAAATATTTCTTAAAGATAGCAGAAAAATATGATTGAGAACTAAAACCAACCATTGTACTGATCTCGCCCACACTAAACCGCCCCTCGTCCAGTAACTCACAGGCCTTTTTAAAACGCACTTTACGGATAAACTCTATAGCCGATTCTCCCGTGATGGCTTTCAATTTTATATGCAGATTAGAACGGCACATATTCATTTCCCGTGAAAAATCATCCGTACTAAAATCGATGTTCGCAATATTGCGTTCGACAATTTCCTTGGCTTTATTTAAAAGCTCTTCATCTAACGGATTAAAAGATATTTTTTCCGGTTCTACCTCAATCGTCCGTGAATAATGGTCGAACACTCGCTGACGACTTCGTATCTGATTTTGGATTTTCATTGTCAGCATAGCCATTGAGAAAGGTTTTGCGATATAATCATCCGCCCCCATTTTAAATGCCTCCAGTTGAAATCGTTCGTCGGCCTTCGCAGATAATAGAATAACCGGCAAATGACAGGTCCTGATATTATTTTTCAACATTGAGCAGAATTTCACACCATCCATTACAGGCATCATTACATCCGACAAAATCACATCTACATTATTCGAATCCAGATACGTAATAGCTTCACGGCCATTTTCCGCTTCTGCCACGTTAAAATATTCAGATAAACCATCTCTCAGGTAACGCCGTATCTCTTCATTATCCTCAACAATCAACAAGCTCCCTTTTTTTACGGAGTCTACAGACAGATCGGCAATAGAGGCAGCCGCTTCTTCGTTTAGCAATGAGAAATCTTCTTCCTCCTGTAAAAAATCATCTTCAATCTTCTCACAGGTATCTGTATTCCATTCTTCGGGTGTATAAGCATCTTCGCGTTGCGGCAAAGAGATCGTAAAGCAAGTTCCTTCACCCGGGGTACTTTCAAGCGTTATTTCGCCATGATGCAGTTCTACCAAACGTTTCACCAAAGACAAACCGATGCCACTACCCGTTTTATCGGAATCAATCTGATAAAAACGTTCAAATATTTTATCCTGTTGTTCCTGCTTGATACCGATTCCCGTATCCCGAACCGAAATAACAAGATTATCTCCACAGGTATTCAACTGTAAATGAACCAATGCTCCCGGACAAGTAAATTTAAAGGCATTCGACAAGAGATTATTAACCATCAGTTCGACATAGTTCCGGTCTGTAATAAACAACCGTCCCTCAATATCCGATCCGAAAGTATATGTAATCTGCTTATTCCGGGCCAATTTTTCATACGAAGAAAAAGTTTCTTTCAATATATAATGGATATCGGTTTGCATTACTTTCAGATTTAACACCCCCAACTCCGCACGTCGATAATCAAGCAGCTGATTTACCAAACGCAATAATCGCGACGCATTACGTTGTGCATAATCCAACTGGCTACGTATACGACGATCAGAAGTAGAACGGATCACTTCCTGCAAAGGATCAAGAATCAAAGAAAGCGGTGTCCGCAATTCATGAGAGATATTTATAAAAAATCTAAGTTTGAGTTCATTCAGCTCTTCCGTTTTTTCTTTCTCTCTTCTTTCCATCTGTATTTTAGCCTGCATACTTTTCTGAACCCAAAAATAACGGATTACGAAAGCAACCAAAATAATCAACAGACACAAAAAGAACAGAAGTGCCCACCAGGTTTTATACCATACGGGCAAAACCGTAATCGAAAGCAATGCCTCTTGATCACACATATGCCCGTCATTATTGGCCGCTTTTACCCGGAAAGTATAATCTCCGGCCGGCAAGTTAGAATAAGACACATAATTATGCCCGTCGGTCGAATACCATTCCGTATCAAATCCGTCTAACTTATAACTGAAGTAATTATGTTTTCCGGCTATATAGTTTGATACAACAAAACCAAGTGTAAACACAGACTGAGAAGCTTTTAATGTGATATGATCCGTATATTCCAGACTCTTACTCAAAATCTGGTGATCATCGCCCGGACGAACAACTTTATTAAACAAGCGCAGTTCCTGGATACGCGGATTAGGTACATACGGATTATCACGCATCAGATCAGGCCAGAAACAGGTTATTCCGGCAACACTACCAAAACACATCTCCCCCGAACGGCGATTACAGAAAGCATACATATTGAACTGATTACTCTGAATGCCATCTTCGTCAGTATAGTTTTTTATTGTTCCGGCATCCGGAATTAAACAAGTAAGTCCTTTATTTGAGCTTAACCACAAACGCCCAAAGGAATCTTCCATAATACCATAGATCACATTATTAGGCAAACCGTTTTCCGTCGAATAATGACGGATACGATTGTTCTGTACCCCATATAATCCGTTGGACGATCCGATCCATATCTCTCCGGTGTGTGATTCATAAATACTATTGATCCGGATACCGCTCAATACGGTTTCTATTTCAGGCCCCTGATTTATGAGCTCTTCGCCTTCTATTTTATAAACCTGAATACCGAGATCGGACCCGATCCAGAGATTATGCTCTTTATCACGCAACAGGAAAGTGATTTTACGGCTGGATACCATCTGTTTCAACGACTCGAATTTCTGAGTCGATTTATCATAAATACTCAACCCGTTCAAAGCGCCGATCCACAGGCGTTTTTCATCCATCGGTAAGATCGCATAAATATTTTCATCACTGACCGAACTATTCGATGGTAAATAAGTAGTTACCTGATTGGTAGTCAGGTTTAGCCGGCTTAATCCGCCGGCATGCGCTCCTATATAAAGGGTATTATTTTTTTCATCGATATGAAGCGTCTTGATATTGTGTGGCAGACTTTCTGATAAAGTCGTATAGTTTGTAAAATGATTTGTCTTATTATCCCATTTATTTAATCCTCCGTCTAATGTACCAATCCACAGATTGCCATTACGATCTTCTGTCATACAACTGATATTGTTGTCATTCAAAGAATGAGCACCCATTGTCCGGTGAATAGTCCGGAACCGGTTTTTTAGCGGATGATAGTAGTTGATTCCGCCAAAATAAGTTCCTACCCACATTCCGCCCTGCATGTCTGTATATAAAGACCGGATTGAATTTTGCGACAAACTTCCGGGAATAAAGGGATCATGCTTATATTTTATAAACCGATTGTTATTTTCATCATATATATTCAAGTCATTAAACGTCCCTACCCACAGCTGATTATGCTGATCGAGTGCCAATGAACGGATATAGTCTGAACTAAGCGTATTCGGATCCTCTTCTTTGTGTCTGAGGTGTTTGATCTGCGCAGTGGATAAGTCTATCTGGTAAAGGCCTTTACCTTCACTGCCAACCCATAAAAATCTTTTTTGTTGTAAAAGAAGACTTTGTATACGAATGTTTTTAAAGTCTTCATGAAATAACCGGTAAGTTTGTTGTTCGGGATTATAAAGATATAAACCAAACATCGTACCGATAAATATGCCATTTTCTGTTTTTAACATCGTTATGACATACATGTTTTGCATAATACCCGTTAAGCTGTTTTCAATAACCTGTTCTGTTTCTAAGTCATATAGAAGCAGGCTATTTGCTGTTCCCACTAATAATTGATTTTTATTGACCTCAATCAGGGAAGAGACTTCTTTATTTTTGTTATTACTCAGGAGAGGAATATTTTTAAAACGGTCTGTTTCATGGCAATAAAGAGATAAGCCGTTCCTGGTTCCGAACCATAAACGATTGTGCGTATCCCTATGTATGAATGTGATGATATTTCCGGCTATACTACTTGAATCTTCCGGATTATGCCGATAGGTACGAAAAGTATAACCATCATATTTGCTGACTCCGTCTGACGTGCCAAACCACATATTTCCGATAGAATCCTGTACTATTGAAAAAATCGTATTTTGAGATAACCCGTCTTTCACAGAAATATGCGAAAAAGAAAGGTTCGTATCTATGCCGGAAACAGGAAACAGATACGTAATCATAAACCACAATCCAAAAAACAAGATAAGTTTTTTCATATACAGGAATTAATAAAAAGAATTTACTTTCAAAGCGAAGGGGTGTGTCAAAAAAAACCATTCGACTTCTCTCGACACACCCTCATGCTTTGTTGGTAAGGGTAAAAAAAATTTATAACAATCAGAATCGTAGATTCTTCTTCATATTTGCTTTCAGATCAAGATCCATTTGTTTTTGACCATATCTTACCTTACACGGATTTCCATTCAGACTGGTTATCTGACAAGCAGTTAACTTCCCGTTTTTCCATTCCATGTCAACAACAAACCCTCC
Organism: Bacteroidales bacterium; assembly: GCA_036649595.1. Classification (GTDB taxonomy): domain Bacteria; phylum Bacteroidota; class Bacteroidia; order Bacteroidales; family JAUNSR01; genus JAUNSR01. Next base: position 4,248 of record JAVWBH010000090.1, on the reverse strand, counting down.
TCTTGCTTTCAGACCGGATATTTTTCCGGTTTTCCAGCTCGCAGGTAAAGCGGGCAATAAATGGATTTCGCCATTATGACTTTGCAATAACATCTCAGCAACTCCGGCTGTAGCTCCGAAATTACCATCGATCTGGAACGGCAGGGCATTCCATAGATTACGGTACAAACCACCTCTGTTTTCGCCTTTTTCGATAGGATCGATAAACTGAATCAAATTACAAATTGCATCATTTGCCTGATTTCCGTCCATTAAACGAGCCCACAAGCTGATTTTCCAGGCCATACTCCATCCGGTAGTCTTATTACCGCGGTCTAATAATGTTTGACGCGCCGCGCCACATAATTCTTTATTCTCCGGTAAGATATCATTTCCGGGATATAATCCGAACAAATGTGATACGTGACGGTGCTGAGGTTCAAACTCGGCATATTCCTTATCCCATTCTAATAGCTGTCCTTTACTTCCGATCTGATAAGGGGCAAGATCTTTTACTTTATTTTCGAGATCGGCACGCAGGTCGGCATCTACATTCATCAAGGCGGATGCCTCGATTACCTGTCGGAAAAGGTGACGGATTATACTCTGATCAACCGTCGGTCCTTCGCAAACCGCAGCCTGAGTAGTAGCATCCAACATATATGAATTTTCGGGAGATGTACTTACCGGAGTAACCCATTTACCTGCATTATTCTTTGTCAGCCAGTTTGTAAAGAACAAGGCTGCACCTTTAAGTATCGGATAATGTTGGCGTAAAAACTCCTGATCGCCGGTAAACTCATAATGCTGCCAGATATGCTGACATAACCAACCTCCGGCCGTAGTCCAATAATACCAGTATACAAATCCGTCCGAAGGATATGTCTCTCTCCAGATAGAGGCATTATGGTGTGTCATCCATCCTGGTAAACCGTACATGCTTGCTGCTGTTTCTTTTCCGGCATCGGCAATTTCACGTACGTAATTAAACATCGGCTCATGACATTCGGAAAGATTTGTCACTTCTGCCGGCCAATAATTCATTTCGACATTAATATTCATGGTATATCCTGAATTCCAAGGCGGCAAAACCTTATCATTCCATATCCCCTGAAGATTTAACGGCTGACTGCCGGGTCTTGATCCGGCTATCATCATATAACGGCCATATTGAAAAACCATGGGGATAAGAGACAAATCATTGTTCTTACCAAACTGCTTCAATCTTTCGTCAGTAGGCAATGAAGAGTATTTACTCCCTAATTCAAAATTTACACGGTTAAACAAACTACCATGGTCTGCGACATGATCTTTTTTAATAGCCTCGAATGGTTTTTCGCCCAATTGAGCCATTGTTTTTTCGATCAATTCTGCCGGATTGCGTCCTTCGCGCGACGGGCTTTTATCTTTTCCGTTATAAGCGGTAGCCGCGTAAAGAATTAATATGACCTCACTGCTATTCTGTACAGAAATTTTATCTTCCTCAATTTTTACCTGTCCATCTTTCAGATAAGGGAAAACACGGGCTTCAAAAGGCATACCACGCCCGTCCAACTGATCTCCGTAAAGCACAGACCCGGTGCGAATTACATTTCCTTCGCGATCAAAATACTCCGGATGTAAATCTGTACGTTTAAATTTACTCATCGCTTCAATCGTACGACGCATAATATGGGCCGGAGCCTGTCCGTTAATACGGATTGCCTGATCCTGTACCTTTACTGCCGACGGATGCGGAGAAGTTAACCGAAGAGCGAAATCAAGAATCGGTTTATCCGCTTTTAGACGGACTGCGATCACCTGATCCGGGAAAGACGCCAACACTTCTCGTTTGATCCGGACTCCGCCCTGACGATAGGAAGTAGTAACAATTGCGTTCTTCATATCCAACGAATGAATGTAATCCGTAATCTGTCCCTGCATATTAAAATCCAGATAGATATCACCAAACGGCTCATAACTTTGGTTTAATCGTCCTAACCAACGGTACTGGACAATGGAATCAGCCTCGTTATTCTTACCCTCTTTCAGCAATCTGCGCACTTCACTGAAATCAGGTAAAGCGCGGGTTGATTTATTTTGGGTATCCGGCTCACCACTATACAACGTATTGTCATTAAATTGAATTCGCTCTTGCTTTGTATCTCCGAATACAACTGCACCTAAACGACCATTTCCGACAGGCAGACCCTCTTCCCATACCCGGGCCGGGGTACGATACCATAAAGTCATGTTATCCGGCTGTGCGGCTCCTTTCACAGCGAAAGGAGCACAGATCAAACAGCCTAACACAATCTGAAGCCAAATAATATTTTTTCGTTTGTTATTCATATATAATCAAATATCACCAATTGGGGTTCTGCTGAGATTTCTCACCAAAAGCAGAACCCAAATCCTCTTGTTTCTTATTTTATCAGGTTTATGCGATAATTCTCACCACGGATCGTGGTGAAATTTACAATTGTATTTCCATCCTTATGGCTCACCCGAACCGCTTTCTCGCCGGAGTTCTTCAGTCGGAATAATCCATTCAATATAATTTCTGTATCAAATGGTTTTTCTTCGTCAATCACATCCTTCTCCGACAACTTATCCATCGTGTCGCGGGAAATTCGGCGCATATCCGGTTCACAAACAGACAGACTAATTTCATCCGCACCTTTTTGCTCTAAGATATAAGACAACGGTATATTTACTTTTCTCACAATCTGGTCTGCAAAAATAGCTGTTTCGTCAAATAATGCACCGTATACAATCTGTTTTAGGGTATGATGTACTAAATGAGCTTTCTGATCCTGTTGCAATATTTTTACCGGGCTCTCTGACGAAAGAAGTTTTTTAGCCTCTTTTTTATCGCCGTTTGGTAAAATGTAATAGGCATAAGCAGCATTCTCAGGAGCCTCATAATGATTAATGTAACCAATAGAAAGCGCACCCGATAATTCTGTTTCAACATCATCGCCTTTCACCGCATATAAGAAACCTTGTTTCGATGTCACCAGATTTCCGCCTTTTACAGATGAAACGGATATTTTTTCCGGTTGCTGCACCAAGGTGGTCACTGTAGGATACTGTTTATCCTTGTTCTGAATATTTGACCCCAGACATAATAAAACATCATCAAAAACAAATACCGACTTATTGGCGCGGAAAGTTTTGTCATAAATCAAATCATGAAGCTTAAATGAGAACATCGCTGTCTTATCCGACACAGCTACCCCCGACAGGAAGGTTTCATCAGAAAAACTACGGTGTGTCTTCATTCCGTCTTTCATCAATAGCTTATTGGCAGGTAATACCTTAGTCGTCGTCCCCGGAATAAAGCTCCAATTAAAATCAGGATTAGCCCCCTGGTAACTTTTTGCTCCGGTTTTCAGATTCATGTATTCAATCTGTCCATAAGAGATATATCTTCCTGAGAGGTTTTCGGTTGTCGAACATTCATAATCCCAGATATAACGGCTATATCCTTTAATATTAAAATGATATTCCGGTTTTTTCACAACCATCAATCCCGAATAAGGCATAAATAAAGACCCCTGAGGCATTTCTTCTGCTTTGATTGACGAATTTAGAGCTTTGGCTACACAAGCTGCTTCGCCCATACTTGCAGTATATGTCAGATTCGAATCAACTTCTCCGAAAAATGCGTCGATCTCTTTCGGGTTATTTTCACAAATACGTTTCATCGCTGCAACTAACTCTTCATCCGGTTTATCTGATGACAACGCTACATAAGCAAACGCAGGCACCAAATGCTGTACTACGTCTTGTGTTTTTGGAAAACGGCCGGTAGTAGCAGCCGGTACACTTAAGTTAGCAGAGAAAAAGCGGAATGTCAGTAACGCCTGTTTCAAATTATTCATTGACCCTTCAGACAATGCGTACGGGGTGTCGTGCAATAAATAAGCAATTAAAGAAGCAGCATACAATGCATGCGGATAATAGGCACTATTATATACTCCCCGGTGATGATATCCGGAATAATCGGGCTTAATTGTACCAAAGAATCCCGGGCCGAAAGAAAGTGCATTATCCATATAAGCGGTATAAGCAGACATAGCGGCCGCCTGTTCTTTTCCTTCTAATGAAAGAGCATAGATCAGTTTTGGCAATGCCAACGCGCGTAAATTATCCGCAACTTCGCCTCCATGTTTATGATCCTCATAACAATGGCCGAACATCGTCATCCATTTCAAGTTCGCTACCTCGCGTTGATACTGCTCTTTGGATAACTGATCCCGCAACAAGAAGAAAGAATGGAAATAC
>JAVWBH010000089.1:0-9875 GCA_036649595.1 Bacteroidales bacterium | reverse complement strand
AAATAATGTTTATCCTCAAAAACTCTCTTTTGCAAAACGACCTCTTTATAAAAAGGGTATAATCCCCTGCGTTTATCTGATTCGTCCATGATACCCGATTCATCCATTTCAGCTACTGCAGGCAGGGCATTTAAACCATGGATAGCTCCATTATCGGTCGTTTTAGCGATCAGCCATCGACGCACGTCAAAAAAGCGATGGTTCTCAAACGCAAACTCAACACGATATTCGTTCTGTATCCGTTTGCGCATACCTTCTTTGGTATAATCGGCAGGAATAATCGGCAAAGAAGGCATATTCACTCTATTCCGAACCGCATTGACAGCTTGATAAACACGCATATCCGGCTTATCAAGATACTCATTCAAAGCTTCTGCATAAATAAGATACATTTCGGCTAAACGAATAATCGGATAATTCCGCTCGCAGCTACCATGATTATTCCGTAAATCTACCTCAGGAGAGCACCACTTCCGGATATTATAGCCGCTCTCACAATTCGTTCCTAATTTAGGCCAGCCTTCTTTCTGGTTATTCCGGTTATTCCAAAAAGCAAAATGCATCTGCCGCCTTGTTGATTTAAATCGCCATACAGCACCCTGATAAAAAACAGATGCATAAAATCGGGGATCTCGATTTCTGAATCTTACCGAGATATCAGTAACAGCCACCGACTCTGTCCCGTCAAAAAGATAACCGTCCCAAAATCCTGTTTTATCATACCCCGAACCGGGTTCATTTATCGGATATCCATTATTCATCTCATAAGCATCAATGTGTTCTTGTGAGACGCTGTATTTTCCATTGCCGAAAAATTCTGTTCCGTTTGGAACTAATCGCTTATCAATCTCAGTCTGGCTCGATCGGAGTTTAAAAAAGATGGTCTCCTCATATTCTCTTGTATAAAACAATGAGGCATAGGATGCAATCGGATTGTCGGGATATTTCCGGGAAAGCCGGTATATTCCCCTATCAGCCATGTCCAGAACTGCTTTTGCAGCCATAGCGGCTTTTAACCATTTGTCTGCATCATATTGAGCATTAAAAAGATATTTTCCGTCGAAGTTACGAATCTCCTTATACAAAGGATTGCCGTTAAGTAACGGACTTGCCGCTTGCAGCAATACCTTTGCTTTCAAAGCCAGTGCCGCTCCCCGGGTAACCCGCCCTCTCTCTTGCGAATCATAACTTTCCGGTAATACTGCAGCAGACTGATCCAATTCGTCTGTCAGAAAACGAATCAATTCATCAACCGAACTACGGGGAATACGTAACTTATTTACATTCCCGTCATCAGAATCCGGTGTCAGAATCGGGACCGGACCATATTTGCAAAGTAATTCATAGTAAAACCAGGCACGTATCATCCGGCATTCAGCTGTATAACGGGGTATTCGCTGAGTCCAGTAATCTTTTTTATTTTCAGGAATAACAATACGAAAAGCATTATTTATAAATAAGTTGGCTATTCTAATATCTTCATAACGGGCTTTCCAGTTATCAAACGGATTATCCGACGGACCCCAATTCCCGGTATTAAACTTCCATACAGATGGATTTCCCCAATGATTTTTTGTCTCATCCGTGGCGGCCATTAAATCGGATGCAATATCCAGTCCTTGTCTGTTATCGAGTACGGTATATAAACGGGTAACTAATTTTTCGGCTTTTGTGACATCTTTCCAGATATCATCATCTGTAACAAATTCGTTCGGTATAACATCCAGGTAATTACATCCTGATAACAGGATAAATAAACAAAGAAATAAATATATCGGGTTTTTCATTCTCATCCTATATTTTACATCAACCATCAAAAAGTCAAATTAAATCCTACATTATAGATTTGCAATTGCGGATAATATCCGGTACCCTCTGTCGTTTCGGGATCCACAATCTTCAAATTATCCCATGTGAATAAATTCCATCCCGTGACAAAAAGCCGCATTCCATCGAGATGAAATCGCTGCAGAAATTTTCCCGGGACAGAATAAGCTATTTCGATATTCTTGAGTCTCAGGTATTTTTTTTCACGTAACCAAAACGTTGAATTTCGATAATTATTTACATTGTCATTTGCACTCAATCTGGGCCATTCTGCTTCGGAATCAGGATTTGAAAGTCCGTAATGATTATCCTTTACCATTTTCAATACGGAACCCGATTTCGACTGAAAAGGAAATACAGTGTCTCCGGTAAACCAGTAATGGCCGCCCATGGCTCCCTGAAAGCGACATGTTGTTTCAAAATTGCGGTATTTATATCCCAGAGAAAATCCGAAGATACCTTCCGGGCGATAAACCCGGTTTAGATAGGTTATATCTTTCGCATCAATTTTGCCATCCTCATTCATATCTTTGTAACGAATGTCTCCCGGCTGCACTTTACAAAAAGTATGGACGGGTGTATCCGGATCATTTATCTCATCCCAATCTTTAAACAAACCCAGAGCCACAAGCCCTTTCTGCTCCCCTATCCGACGACCGGCGCTCTGCTGATACTCAAGCCCCGGCATAGGCGGTTCATCCTTTTCCAATATTTTGTTACGGGCAAAACTAACATTTCCTAAAACAGAATACTGATGATTGCCAATGCGCATAGTATGGCCGACCTGAATCTCAAACCCCTTATTCCGTACGCTGCCTGCATTTATCAAAGGCATATTGATAATTCCTGAAAATTCGGGAATCCGGCCGGATAGCGTCAATATATCCCATCTCTTTTCAAAAAACAGATCAGCTTCTATCGAAAAAAGATTATTCCAAAGAACCATATCCATGCCAATATTAATTTTCCGGGCTTTTTCCCATGTCACAGATTTATTTCCCTTTATCAATTGAATCGCACTTTCATATTTGTTACCGGCAAAATTTTCATCAAAATAATAGTCACCCGAATTCATATTCCAGTTATCCATATAGATAAACCGATTATTATTTCCAATATAATCATTTCCGACAAGACCTACAGAAGACCTCAATTTCCACAAGGTAAGTCCGGTAAAGCGGTCTTTCAAGAATGACTCTTCAGACATAATCCAAGCAGCCGATAAAGAAGGAAAAAAACCAAACCGATTGCCTTTCGGAAAATTTTCAGAACCATTATACCCGAAATTGGTCTCGAGATAATATTTTCGTTTATAAGCATAATTTGCCCGCCCCACAATTCCCTGCGTTCTGTGCGGCAGCCCCTGTATTAGATTTTTACTTCCCGAAGGGACTCCTAAGATCTGATTTCCCTGTGTATACAAAGCGAAGAGGGACAGCTCATGGTCAACAAAAAATTTATGATTGTATTCAAGAAAAAATTCGCCTCCGAATTTTCTGGCCCCGTTAGATGACACCTCATAACTTAATTTATCATCACCTTTCTGTATTTCCAGATAATCGCCTTTTTGCATATCTGTTTCTTTTTCATCAATCACAAACTGATATATGTACGGCTTCTTCAGTCGGGAAACATTTCTAAAATGGTCAATATCGAACGAAATGCGGCCCCCTACCTTTAAGCCTCTGAGCAGCCATGATAAATTAAGATTCAGAACCAGGGTTGTCTGAATATTTGTATCGAAAAAACTTTTATAGCCTGTTTGGGTCAATAACCCGTATGGATTTGTCAGCTCCCGCTCTATTCCGGCAACCGACCCGTCCGGATTAACCATCGGATAACGATAGGGTGAATTTGTTTTCAGACTTTTAAAAAAAGTATCGCCCGAGGTACCCGGGTAATTCCTGTTTCGGAAAAAACCTCCGATATTTAACAAAAGACTTAAATCCCGAAAAAGATCCATATCAATATTAGCCCGAAAGTTATACCTGCTAACCCGGGGCTGCGTCCGATAATCGACCTCCGACGGAAACTCCTTGTAAAGTCCTTCTTGCCCTAAGTACCCCAATGATACAAAATACCGCGTATTCGCCGATCCGCCTTTCACATTTATATTGGCTTTCATCATTTGGGCGGTTTTATTTAAAAGTTCGTTCATCCAGTTTACATTTGGATAGAGATAGGTATTGGCAGGACTACTACGATCCCGAAACTTACACAGATATTGCTCTGTTAGCTGACGGGCCTCACTTTCTCGCCCATCATTTATTAACCCTTCCCGATAAAGTTTCAACACATCATACGAATCGAGGTATTCGGGCAAACGCGTGGGAAGCTGTAAACTATACTGATAGGATGCGTTCACAATTGCTTTTCCGATTTCCCCCCGCTTAGTTGTGACCAACAACACCCCATTGGCTCCGCGCCCGCCATAAATTGCAGTAGAGGATGCATCTTTCAGAATTGATATATTATCAATTTCTTCCGAATCGAGATCATTCAAACTTCTTTCTACGCCATCTACCATTACCAGCGGCGATAAAGCATCTTCCATATAGGTCCCTAAACCTCTGATCCATAGTGTAGATTCGTCCGCCCCCGGCTCTCCTCTACGCTGAGTTGCCATCAATCCGGTTAACTGGCCGGTTAATGACGTACTGATATTTGAGACTGGCGACTTACTCAAATCCATACCCGAAATAGTAGAAACAGCACCGGTAATACTTACTCTGCTCTGACTTCCATAGCCGATAACAACGACCTCATTCAGTTTCTCTGTATTTTCTTCCAAAACAATATCCAGAAAAGAAGCGTCTTTCAATAAATGTACCTGGGGAAAGAAACCGACATAGGAAGCTTCGAGTTGTGATTCTTTATCCGGTACCAGAATATTGAATCGGCCATCAATACCCGTTACTGTCCCAATCGTAGTTCCTTTGATTCTGACATTTACACCGATCAGCTCCTCTCCCATTTTATCCCTTACCCGCCCGGAAACAGAACCTAGTGATTCTTCCTTTTTAACTTCAGGCGAATTAGTATTCCGGAATATAATAATCTGTTTGTCGATTACCCGGTATTTCAATCCGGTATTATTAAACAAACAATCAAGAATGTCAAAAATATTTTTGTCTTTCATATCAATCTTGAATTGCTGTTCTAAGTCAACCAATGATGAATTATAAAAGATAACATAAGGACTTGTTTGCTCAATATGAGCAAATATATCTGCGACCGTTACAGATTCTTTATTCTCCATATTAGATCCGACAGCCCGATCCGGATAATTCAGAAAAAGGAAAAACAGCCAAAAGAAGAGGTAAACTGGCATCTTGAATTTATAGGATAAATTCATTCCATTCATAGTAATAAGCATAAGGTTCTTTCTCTCGTCTTCTGCCAGAACATTAAAGAAGACAATCTATTTATATATTTAATTCAAAAATAGGTTAAAATAATCATTTTTCCTAAACTTGTCTTTCGCAGATAGCTGATAACAACTACCCCCATTAAATTTAACGGGTGCTCCCTGTTTCCGGTTAATGCCGAAACAGAAGGAAGCACCCGTTTACACCTTACTCTCTTATTTATTAAATCAATCCTGGGATATTTCTCGATCCCGTCATTGTTATTGTATCGGCGGTCAACTGACCACCCATGATAGGGACAAACTTCATCGAATAATGAATTTCGAGTTCTTTGTTATTCCAATTGTCTACTTCAATCCATTCATTATTCTCATCGGCTTTATAAGTCTGATATTCATATTTCTGACCATCCATCATATACCAGTATGATATTTCGCCGGTATAACGTATAAAATCATTGCGCCGGATATTCTTCCACATCAGAAAAAAGTATCCTGTTTCTGTTTCCACCTCATCAGGAACAGGCATTTCCAATCGATCGATATACATTTGGGAAATAGGGAGCGCTGTAATCTTTTCGCCGATAGAGCGATTCCCAAAACGGTCTATCGTATAAACAGTAAAGTCAAAACTACCTCCGCTACTCAACTTATCAACTACACACGAGTCAATCATATTTTCAAAAAACAATGAGTCGACCTGATCCATTTCTGAATATCTGATCAGGATTTTCTTGGCAACCTGATCTTCCGGATTATCCCACGCCAGCAAAACACGCTCAATTCCGATATGAACCCTGAGGTTCATAATCCGACTTGAATAAACAGTCTCTTGAAGATACTGCTGGTAATTGTCTTCGACCCCGGCACATGCACCTGCAAATAAGAAAGACAAACCGCAAAAAAACGCATATAAATATTTTCTATTCATGATCATCTAAGATTAGTTACTGTGGTATGACACCATCCGGATAACGCCCATACAGGGTAATTTCAGAAGCACAGCCACCTGAACTCGACACAAAGCCTTTCTTCCCTTTGTATTGCAGATAACGGAATGGTTTTGAAAACTTCGGTTCGTCTTCATCGATAACAAATAAATGTCCGTCGCGTGCTTCAAGCAAAGCAATCTGTTCATTATTGGGTTTTATAATAGTAGCTTCCCGTAATAACTCCCAATTATCGAGATCATTACTGGCATATAACTCGAATGTTTCAACATTCGACCCGGCATAAAATTCAGAACCGGAGGAGGCATAGTCACGTTGATGAATTCGGAAACGACTGACTTCCACCTGTTTCCCCAAATCAATAAAATAGGAAAACGGATACCCGGCGGTACCAGTATGGAAATAGTTAAAATTCTGCTTAGAACTCACATCGATCTGATCATCGAAAAAGCGGTCAATACGTCCTTCAAGGGCTGAATGGGGAGCGGTTTTCAACGTTCCGTTTGCATGCTCTTTTAATTCATTTTGTGTCAGGGCACGCCATAACAGACTATCCAACCCGGTTGTCGACGACTGAACAACTTTTGTCAGTTTATAATCTTCCAAAGGAGCTACTTCTCCCATATCTCTTTTAGAAGTTATATTTCCGTATTGATCTTTTACTTGTACATAATAATGATATTTCGCCTCCACATTTGATACATCATAACGCCCTGCCCCGGTATTACTGGCATATATTTTTGTAATCTCTTTATTTTCGGAAACTTCGAACGTAATGACAATATTCACCAATGCCTGAGTATCATTTTCCCAAGTGCAGATAACACTCGAAAATCCGGGTATCAACCGGATCGATTCGAGGACGAAATTTGAAGAAAACTCTTTTGTCCTCACCATAACAGTCACCGGAGCAGACTCTTTTCCGGATCGATTGACACTATACAATTTTATCGCATAATCCTTCTCTCCCCCGATACCATCAATCGTGAGGGTATTGGAAAACAGAGAAGAGCGCTTTGTCATAACAGTGCCCGTTTGAAGCGTATAGACTGCCTTGACATAAAGGAAATTTTCATCTTCCGGCAATTCATAAGTAAAAATCGCACCGCCCGTAATCGGAGTCCAGTCAAGTATCTGAACCGGGGCAGGCATATCCAGATCTGTTTCTTTCTCCCTACAGCTTGTTATCAGCAATAAGGGTAATATCCATAACAATATATTTTTCATGTTCATGTCTTTTATTATCAGATAAAATATTCTTACCATCCAACATTTTGTATCAGATTCGGATTTTTATTCAGCTCGTCATATGGTATCGGCATAAAGTAATCACGTGGAGTTTGCCACTTCCTCATAAACCCGTTTGAATACACCGGTTTTTTCTGATAGAACATAGAAACGCCGGTACTTGTTACATCCCAGCCTTCAACCTGGGCATTATAAAATTCGCCGGCTCTTTTCCATCGACGGATATCGTTAAACTGATGCCCTTCAAAACATAATTCGATCAGGCGCTCTGTGTGTATAATCTTCCGCAATCCGGATTTATCCAAATGGCGATTTACATCTGAAACAATATCCGGATTACTCCATACCTGCTCTATTTGGGGCAGTCCGCGCTTCTCGCGGATCAGATCCAGATAATGAAAAACTTCAGCTCCCGGCCCCTGATATTCATTCAAAGCCTCAGCATACATAAGATAGAGATCCGAAAGTCTGATCATTGGCCACGGATACTTAATTACCCGCTGCCAATAACGATTACGCGATTCAGGATGAACCACTTTCTTTATAGCGATCCCCGTACAATAAAAATCAAATCCCTTGGAACTGATTTTACCACCGGGATATTCACCCTCACGCATATTTACATTATTCAAAACATCATGAGTACGCCACAAGCACCGATCAACACCAATCCACGCATAAAAACGAGGCTCCCGATCAAGGTGCAGTTGTATTGTTTTCTGAGCATTCCCCTGTTGCATGTAGCCAACGTAATAATCATCATTCGGCACGTTAACAATTTTCATCCGGTTCTCATAATCGAAAGTCTTATCCTCCTTAATCGGTACGCCGTTACGGGTATAGAACAGTTCGGTCATCGCATAGGTAGCGCCAAGCCACTGCCAGGTAAAAGAAGACTCATTCCGTTCATTCGCATCTTCCATCCGCATATTGGCCCCGTGTTGAATAGTACCCTGATCATTCAGCGAATTGTGCGTACCTGTACGTCCCCAAATAAGTTCTTCATTCCATGCATCTAATACAGAATAACGAGCATCATAGGCATATCGCATAATGCCGCTGCGATCATACAAATCCCTATCATAATCCTTTATAAGCGATTTATAAGTATATAAGCGTTTCCGCTGCTGATGAGCAAAATCAATTGCCTCTTTCAGTGCAGAGGCGGCTTTTCCCCATTTTTCGGGATCATACGACTGGTTAAATAAAGCTTTTCCGTCGCGCGGACTCTTAAACCCGCTATAAAACTCGGTATTTCCATTAAACAGCGGGCTTGCCTGATAAAGCAATACTTTTGCCTTTAAAGCATATGCCGCCGTACGATCTACCTGGCCGAGGGTTGTAGCCAAGCGAGAAGCAGGCAAATTAGGGATCGCTTCATCCAATAAGGATACAATAAAAGAAAAACACTCATCTATCGGAGCCTGATATTGGCGGATCTGCTCTGTAGATGCATTATGATCGAAGTTTTCTCTTACCAGCACTACAGGACCATAATAATTAACCAGCAGAAAATGAAAATACGCCTTTAAAAATTTTACTTGTGCGACATAATCATCAGCTTCGCCTTCTTCAAAATTCGGTACCAAATGTACATTTTCAAGGAATGTATTGCATAAGCGTATTCCCTCATACAAATTACGGGCTCCGTTATTTCCCCCCCAGTACCCCATAATCGGAGATGTAGAATTATTTAAGTCCAACATCATGGAAAACCCACGCAGGTTTTTCTTTGGATCAAGATCCGGGCGCGCCATATATTCGCTCCCCATGAGTACAGGACTTTCATGGATTTTCTCAAACTTCGGAATGAAAGAATAACATGTTGCCAATGCAGCCGTCGCTTTCTCCTTATTTTCAAACATGGATGTTATCTCGAGAATATTATCCGGTACAATTTCCAGATAATCACATGCAGAAACCATTATGATGGTCAACCCTGCAACTATACTATAAAATATCTTTCTCATCTTATCTGAAATTATATTAGAATGAAAGTTGAAGCCCTACGTTATAAACTCTTTGTAAGGGATATTTAAGGCCATTTCCTCCCATCTCCGGATCCCAGAGATCAAACTTACTGAAACAGTAAAGATTATTACCGGTCAGGTAAATCCTCAGTTTTGTGATACAGGCTTTTTTCATCCATTGTTCAGGGAATGTATATCCTAACTCCACACTTTTAATACGCAGAAAACGGCCATCACGCAACCACCAGGTAGATAGTTGTTTGTTGTTTTCGATTGTCGTAGTCGATAAGCGTGGCCAAAATGTATTTAGTTCAGGCGACTCAGGTGTCCAGTGGTCTTTGGCTATGATATCCAGAATATTTGCCCGATTAACAAAAGGAGTAATTTTATCCGGATCAATAAAGAAAGACGAACGGCCTGAGCCTTGTAAGAAGAAAGAAAAATCAAAACCTTTAAATCCGATTGACGGCCCGAAACCATATAATACTTCAGGCACAGTAGGGGTTCCGATCG
>JAVWBH010000088.1:0-9980 GCA_036649595.1 Bacteroidales bacterium | reverse complement strand
TAATCAGTCGATTCTTTTTAAAAGGGCTGATTTATAATCCGACGCTTTAAGGAGGTTTACAAAATAGAGTGCATCTGCTTTTCTTAATTTGTCAGGCTTATCTGTTTCATATAAATTGACATAATGAGAAGCCAGCTCTTTTAACCCTTTACGGCAGTCAATATTCAATGAAACCCCGTCTTTATAGTTCGAACAGGATAATCCGGAAACTGTTTCACCCGCAGCAATGTCCGCGATGTTCTCCCGTTTAATTCCGTTCAGATTTAAGGTCAGTGACGGATAATAGAAATAGCGGTCTCCCGGCGAATTGAGTTTTATCTTTATAATTCGGGGAGTTACCTGTTCGATTTTTATCCGGCAGTAAATGCGGTGATAATTGTATTCGTAATATTCTTCCTGACCGGGAAACCAGACAGAGTCGTCACCATCTTTACCATATTCTTCATTTATCCATTCGAGAAAGTGTATCCACTTATTGTCTGTGCGGTGTACCCCGATATGAATTGCTTCACGTTCGGTAACCGGTTTTACGAGCTGATTTTTTATTTTTTCCTTAAAATACTCCGGGTCTTCGTTGAATTCTCGGTATAAAATCTGTTTATTTAAATCGGTTGATACTTTAAAAGGAAAGAGTCTTTCGGTCGAACTTTGGGCTACCATCGTTTGTATATCCGCAAACTGCATGGCTGCCGAGATATAATTTTTGTTGCCGTTGGGTTCTGCGAGCATTTTGCATCCCCGGCCGTTTAGTTGTTTTAGAATGCACTCTTGCGCCGTATGGAGATGGGCATAAATGTCTGACGGATCGTTCACATCGGTTGCATCAACGTCATGAAATGCTATACCGGTCCCAAAATTGGTCATTTCGATCACGTTATCCCATATCAGTCCGGATTTCATGAAGAAGCGATGGTAGTTAGCATGCCATCCCGGTTTTACTGTCGCAGCAACACTCATGCAGGATGACTCGGGTAAAAGGGTAGTTGTAATGGCAAAGCGTATTTCGTTGCCTGCTCCGTCTGTTGAGCCGAGCGTTTTACCGGGAGCGATCACATTCGGGGGCAGATCGCCGGCATAGAGGTGGGCGGCATCGAAAAACAGCTCGGACGATAAATTTCCATTTATGTAAGGGTTCGAGTCTGAAACCGGTTTTCCGTTGATTGCTGCCCATGAGCGGCAATAAGCCGCTTGTTCACAGTCGTCTTGTGTAAACATTAGCAACCAGGTTTTATTATATTTTAAAACCGGTATTTCTGTGGTAATATTCCGGATGTCGATCGGATTATGCGATGTGATCGTTAATTCGGCGGTAATATTACCGGATTCATTTTTATATGGGTAATTGTAGGCTACTTTCGTAAGCGGATATTCTTCCGGCGAGGGGTTGGTTTGTTCATACAGGTCTTTTATTTTCAGACAAGAACTGACGCTCAGAAAGAGTACGATGCTGAAAATAAATTTAAGGATATAAGGCATTTCTATTATTTTTCAGGATAAATAATCAGGTAAAAGAAACAGCAATCTATTATTGTAATATCATGTCAAAGTTAAGCAATTTATAGGATTTTATTTATTCTCCCTATACCATGCATGAAAACCTCCTATACCCTGCTTGAAAATCACCCTATAGTCTGCTTGAAAAACCATCTATATTTTGAGGTATATCAACAGACGCATTAAGCGAGGATTAAAAAAAAGAGAGCCTGGTTAATGCCAGGCTCTCTTTCCTATAAATTAATAATTAATTATCCCATTTTCAGGTAAATAATTAACCGTAGATAACGTGTCCGTCTTCTGCTGTATTTTCCTGAACAAAACTTTTGTTGTACTGATCCATACCGCGAAGAGACATTCCCATGCTTGAGAATCCTCCGTCGTGGAACAGGTTCTGCATTGTTACTTTTTTCGTCATATCAGAGAACATAACGATACAGTAGTCTGCACATTCGTCTGCGTTCGCATTGCCAAGAGGCGACATGCGGTCAGAGAAGTCACAAAGACCGTCGAATCCTTTTACGCCGCTTCCGGCTGTAGTCATAGTCGGCGACTGAGAAATTGTATTGATACGTACGCCTTTCTCACGGCCATAAATATAACCGAAGCTACGGGCGATCGATTCCAATAATGATTTAGCATCAGCCATATCATTGTATCCGTAGAATGTGCGTTGAGCAGCTACGTAAGAAAGAGCCAGGATTGAACCGCCTTCAGAGATGGCATCCTGTTTTTTTGCTACCTGGATCATTTTGTGGAAAGAGATAGCAGAGATATCCAGCGTTTTATTTAACAAATCGTAATCAAGATCGTCGTAAGTGCGTTTTTTACGAACGTTTGGCGACATACCGATCGAATGAAGAACGAAATCGATCTTACCGCCCATGATTTCCTGAGCTTTAGTGAAAAGCATTTCAAGATCTTCTACGTTTGTAGCATCGGCAGGAATTACTTCTGCGTTCAGTTTCTGTCCAAGTTCGCTAACTGTACCCATACGAACCGCTACCGGAGTATTTGTCAATACGATTTGCGCTCCTTCTTCAACTGCTTTTTCAGCTACTTTCCAAGCGATAGACATGTCGTTCAAGGCACCGAAGATAATCCCTCTTTTGCCTTTCAATAAATTATAAGCCATACTTTTATTCCTATATGTTTATGAAGTAATTATATTACACAACCTAAGTAAACAGGATGAATATTCAAGACACCTTAATCTTGTAATATTCCCTAAAACTGCGCAAAACTAACAAATCTGTGTAAATAATCAGCCTTTTCCTGCGAAAAAGCGTCATTTACTCCCTGAAGTATACCCTTTTTACCCGAGTAGAGACCGAGGTGATAATTTCATACGGGATTGTTTCGAGTAAATCAGAAATGGTTGTGACCGGCAATTCTTCACCGAAAATGATTACCGGATCGCCCTCTTCACAGTGTGTATTCGTGACATCTACCATACATACATCCATGCAGATATTTCCGATGAAAGGGCATTTTTGGCCATTGATAATCACATATCCTTTTCCGTTTCCGAGGCGTCTGTCGAGTCCGTCGGCATATCCGATCGGTACCATTGCGATGCGCGAGGTACGAAACAGCGCTCCTTTCCGGGAATAACCTACTGTTTCGCCGGCCGGCAGTTCTTTGATCTGTAAAATAGTAGATCGCAGTGTGCTGACATTACGTAGATGCATCTCTTTTTGAGAAGCCTCAATGCCATATAATCCGATGCCCAGCCGTACCATGTCCATTTGTTCTTCCGGAAACCGCTCAATACCTGCCGAATTAAGAATGTGCTTCAGAATCTTATGATCGAACGCGGCCTCGATTTTCTGTGCGCATGTTTTAAAGATATCAATCTGATAGCGGGTAAAATAATCAAATTGCTCTTCGTCACTGCCTGCCAGATGAGAAAAGACAGAGCGTACAATGACCGTATTCTGATGCGTTAGTAACTCAATCAGTTCTTCCATCTCAGCAGGAAGGAATCCCAGCCGATGCATTCCCGAGTCAATTTTTATGTGGATCGGGAAATTCGTGATCCCTAATTTTTCGCCTTCACGGATAAAAGCCTTCAGTATTTTGAAGCTGTAAATCTCCGGTTCGAGCAAGTTTGCAAAAAGCGTGCGGAATGTACTGAATTCAGGATTCATGACAATCAGAGGGGTCATGATACCTTGTTTTCGCAACGCTGCTCCTTCGTCGGCTACGGCTACAGCCAGGTAATCGCACCCCTGATCCTGCAGGGTTTTGGCTAGTTCAAAAGAACCGACACCATAACCGAACGCTTTGACCATACAAACGATACGTGTCGTAGGCTGAAGTTGCTGTTTATATTGGTTGTAGTTATGAACAATAGCATCCAGATTTACTTCCAGAATAGTTTCATGCTGCTTTAGTTCTAACCGCTCCGATATTTCTTCAAAATGAAAGTGGCGTGCTCCTTTTAAGAGGATCAGCTCATTTTTGAAGGTAGAGAGTATTCCTGATTCCAAAAACTTTTCGGTAGACGGAAAGAAAGCTTTCTCCATTGTGAACAGCGCTTCATTTTCAGTCAGATCGCGGCCGATACCAATGATCTTATGTACTTGTTTGCGTTTACATAGGTCGGCAACTTTCCGATAAAGCGCTTTGGGCAATAATCCTGTTTGAAGGATGTCTGATAAAATCAGGGTATTCTTTTTGTCGGGCGAAGAACGGCGCATCATAAAATCGAGCGCGATATCTAACGAATTGATATCCGAATTATAAGTGTCATTGATCAGCAGGCACTCATTATTACCCTCTTTTACTTCCAGACGCATCGCAACCGGCTCTAAACGGGCCATCCGCTTGGTAATTTCCGTACGCGGAACGGTTCTGTAAAGCATGACTGCCAGACATTGAATGGCATTTTCGATCGAAGCATCTTCGATGAAAGGGATTTCGATTTCGCCTTCCATTCCTAAGAATACATATTTTATCTGTGTCGAATTCTCAAGTTTGATAATATCCGAAATATAGATCGGACGGTTTCGGTCTTTGCGCGACCATGCAATTTCGCGTGTTCCTAAGCCCGACTCTTCGATTGCCGTACTGAGTAACGGATCATCGCCATTATATATAATCAGGTCGCATCCTTGAAAAAGCTGTATTTTTTCATCTGCTTTTTGGCGGAAATTATTGAAGTTCTCCTGATGTGTATCTCCTATGTTGGTTAGGATCCCAATTGAAGGGCGGATGATATCGGCCAGCTTATCCATCTCATTCGGTTTGGATATGCCCGCTTCAAAAATGCCCACTTCACTCTGGTTATTAAGTTGCCAGATGGAAAGCGGCACGCCGATTTGTGAGTTATAACTGCGGGGTGACCGGACCACGTTCTTATCCTGATGTAACAGCTGGTACAGCCATTCTTTTACAATTGTTTTACCATTACTTCCTGTAATCCCGATCACCGGAATATCGAATCGCTGCCGGTGATGGCGAGCCAGTTGTTGTAATGCCCGTAAAGAATCTTTTACAAGCAGGAAATTAGCATCGGACATATTGTTGAATTCATCGCGCATTTCGCTGACTACGAAGTTGCGAACTCCTTTCTGATAAAGGAAGGAGATGTATTTGTGTCCGTTGTTTTTAGTACTGGTCAGAGCAAAAAACAAACTCTCTTCCGGAAATGTCAGTGAACGGCTGTCGGTCAGTAGCACGCTGACTGTTGCCGGATGTAGAGAAGTGACCGGGGCATTTATTATACCCGCAATCTCGGAAATTGAATAATTCATCGGAATATCTGATTACTTTAACCGTTCTTGAAATAATTGTAGTGGTTTTCTCAATGTAAAGAACGGATTTTTATCGATTAATTGGTTGAGCATTTCTATGTTTTGCGTTAAAAATCGCTTATAGTTATCGGAATTTTCATCCGACGGACGGTGATCGAGGGCTCTTCTGATCTTTTCGCACGCTGAAAAGAGCTTTTTTGTGGCATCCGGGAAATATGAATCGGCAAATTTTTTCTGGATATAGAGAATGGCCGTTTCGGATGGATGTACCATGTCGCTTGCATAAAAACGATAATCCCGCAGATCGTCTGTCAATAGTTCATAAGCCGGAAAATAATCCATCTGCTGCGATACGTGTTGCAGTTGGTCGATGGCCAACAGTAAAGTTGATTTGCTTAGCTGATTGCCATGCAGCGTATCTTTCAGATGCCGTATCGGGCTTACGGTAAAAATAATATTGAGTCGCGGGTTTAGCTGAAACAGCCGGTCGGATAATTCTTTCCATTCGGAAACAATCTCTTCGATCTCCATTCTTCTGCGTGCGAATAATTTATCCGGAAGCTTATGACAGTTAGATACAACCTGTTCATTTTCCTGTTTTGTATATACCCATGCGGTACCAAATGTTATTAACAGGATATCTGCTTCAAGCAATTGTTTGGTAGCCTGTTTTCGGGTTTGATTAAGATGATTGAGCATGGCTTCCTGATTCGTCTCTGAGAAGCGCGAATGATGGTCGAAGCTGTGAAAATACCCGTTGTGTTCGAAAAGATCGGAGGCGGTATATTCTTTTTCATCTAATAATATTTTCAGACTCCGGGCAATCGAGGCCGGATTGTATAAAATACCGAAAGGATTGACCATTACATCCATAAAATGACGATCAAGCCAATTGCCGATATGTTCACTAAAGCAAGAGCCTAAAAGCAGCATCTTCTTTGAATAGTCAATTTGAACAGGAGAATGAGTAACAGTAAGTTCTGTCCGGAAATTCATAGATATAGCATATTTTTTACAAATGTAAGTAATAGAATTATACGTTATTCAAGATTTAGTAAATCCTTATTAGCAGATGATAAAAGAATCCATGCATAAAAAATACCTTTTTATCCTTTTTGTATTCCTTTCTTAAATGTTACCTTTGGAACACTTATAATGTCATTGCATTAACAAATAAAACCTATCATATAATTATGGCAAAACCATTTCAGTTTCAGGAAACTTTTCCGTTAGGAAAAGAAAAGACAGAATATATGCTGTTGACTAAAGACTTTGTGTCAACCAAAGAATTTGATGGTAAAAAAATGTTGGTAATCGAACCGGAAGGTTTGACTTATCTTGCTCAGAAAGCGATGCGTGATGTGTCGTTCTTATTGCGTCGCGAACACAATGAGATGGTTGCGAAAATCCTTCGTGATCCGGAAGCTTCGGATAATGATAAGTATGTAGCTCTTACCATGCTTCGCAATGCGGAAGTAGCTGCTAAAGGACAGCTTCCTTTTTGTCAGGATACCGGTACGGCTATCGTAATGGGTAAAAAAGGCCAACAGGTATGGACGGGAGGAAATGATGAAGAGGCTCTTTCAAAAGGGATCTACAATACCTATACAGAAGAAAATCTGCGTTATTCTCAGAATGCTCCGTTGAATATGTATGATGAGGTTAATACGGGAACAAACCTTCCGGCCCAGATTGATTTATATGCCGTGAACGGTGAAGAATATAAATTCTTATTCTGTGCCAAAGGTGGTGGCTCTGCAAATAAAACATACCTGTATCAGGAAACAAAAGCATTGCTTACACCAGAAAAACTGGTAAACTTCCTGGTTGAGAAAATGAAAACATTAGGAACGGCTGCTTGCCCTCCTTATCATATCGCCTTTGTAATCGGCGGAACTTCGGCTGAAGCAAACCTCAAAACAGTGAAGTTGGCTTCAATGAAGTATTATGACGAATTGCCAACTACCGGTAATGAGTTGGGACGTGCTTTCCGCGATGTTGAACTGGAAGCCCGTTTATTAGAAGAAGCGCAGAAATTAGGGCTTGGAGCTCAGTTCGGCGGTAAATATTTTGCACACGATATCCGTGTGATCCGTTTGTCTCGTCATGGTGCCTCATGTCCGGTAGGAATGGGCGTATCTTGCTCGGCCGATCGTAATATCAAAGGTAAAATCAATGCCGACGGTATCTGGTTGGAAAAAATGGATGATCAGCCGGCAACATTGATTCCGGAAGAGTTCCGTAATGCGGGTGAGGGTAATGCCGTAAAAATCGATCTGAACCAACCGATGGAAGATATCTTGAAAGAGCTGTCGAAATATCCGGTTTCAACTCGTTTGTCATTGAACGGAACCATTATAGTAGGTCGTGACATCGCTCACTCAAAAATTAAAGAGCGTTTGGATGCCGGATTAGGTATGCCGGAATATTTGAAAAACCATCCGATTTATTATGCCGGACCGGCTAAGACTCCGAAAGGAATGCCTTCTGGTTCATTCGGCCCTACTACTGCAGGACGTATGGACTCATATGTCGACCAGTTTCAGGCTGCCGGCGGATCGATGATCATGATCGCGAAAGGAAACCGTAGCCAGCAGGTTACAGATGCGTGTGCAAAACACGGCGGTTTCTATTTGGGAAGTATTGGCGGCCCGGCTGCTATTCTTGCCCAGAATAATATCAAGAATGTAGAATGTCTTGAATATCCGGAATTGGGTATGGAAGCAATCTGGAAGATTGAAGTTGAAAATTTCCCTGCCTTCATTCTGGTAGATAATAAAGGGAACGACTTCTTTAAACAGATTAAGCCTGCTTGTCCGGGAAAATGTTAATCATTTTTTTGAATGTTTGTTCGTTCTTTTTCCCTAACAAAAGAGAGCATAAGTTGTTCTAACTTTAGGGAAACACTATTTTTATAAATGCACTAATTAATTGAATTATGGAAATTAAACCAGGTAAATTCGTAGCCGTTTCATACAAACTATGGGCTTTGCAGCCAAATCAGGAGCCGGAAGAAGTAGAAGAAACACAACCGGGACATCCGTTGACATTTATCTACGGAACAGGATCTATGCTTGAGTCTTTCGAAAAGAAATTGGAAAACCTGAAACAAGGAGACAAATTCGATTTCGTTTTGACTGCTGACGAAGCATATGGTCAGATTGACGCTGAAAATGTAATCGAATTGCCAAAAGATATTTTCTTCGTAGATGGTAAATTCGACGATGAAATGGTTGTAGAAGGTGCTGTTCTTCCGATGCGTGATGCTCAGGGAAACACATTGAACGGTACTGTTGAGAAAATTACAGACAATGCTGTTGTAATGGACTTCAACCATCCGATGGCCGGAACAGATCTTCATTTTATCGGAGAGGTTCTTGAAGTTCGCGAACCGAATGAAAATGATATCCATACTTGTGGCGGAAGCTGCGGTGACGGTTGCGAAAGCGAAGGTTGCGGATGTGGTTGTGACCACTAATCTGCTCTTAGGAATAAAATAAAAGAAAACCCTGTTGTGCGAATCCGCGCGACAGGGTTTTTTATTTTGTGAGAATAAACTAAATTTGAGACTTATCATGATTTTTTTTAACGGGTAAAGCTGTTTTACCCTCATAAGATATAGAGATATGAACACATTCGGTACAATTTTTAGACTTACTTCTTTCGGAGAATCTCATGGAGCAGGTATTGGAGGAGTTATTGACGGTATGCCGGCAGGAGTGGAAATTGATATGGATTTTGTCCGCATGGAGTTAGGTCGGCGCAGGCCGGGACAATCGGCTATCGTTACTCCCCGTAATGAAAAAGATGAAGTAGAATTCCTTTCCGGAGTTTTTGAGGGTAAAACCACCGGGACCCCTATTGGTTTTGTTGTGTATAACGCAAATCAGCACTCTTTCGACTATGAAAATCTACGTGATTTATACCGGCCTTCTCATGCCGATTATACCTATTCGATGAAATATGGTATTCGCGACCATCGGGGAGGCGGTCGGTCATCGGCCCGCGAAACCATTGCCCGTTGTGTTGCGGGAGCTCTGGCAAAGTTAGCTTTGAATAAGATCGGAATGAAAATCAATGCGTATACCTCACAGGTTGGGCCAATCTCTTTGGCTTCGGATTACATGCAGTATGATTTTTCGGAGATAGAAAAAAATCCGGTACGCTGCCCCGACCCGGCGAAAGCTGCTGAAATGGAACAGTTGATAAAAGAAGTCCAGGCCGAAGGAGATACTATCGGCGGAGTGGTGTCTTGTGTGATCCGTAATATTCCGGTCGGAGTGGGTGAACCTGTATTTAATAAATTACATGCTGCATTAGGGGGTGCCATGTTGAGTATCAATGCGGCAAAAGGATTCGAGTATGGCATGGGGTTTGCCGGAGTCGGAAATAGGGGTTCTGAAATGAATGATGTTTTTTATACAGAAAACGGAAAAGTAAAGACTCGCACCAACCATTCGGGCGGTATTCAGGGCGGTATTTCAAATGGTGAAGATATCTGCTTTCGCGTCGCGTTTAAACCGGTAGCTACCTTACTCCGGAATATTGAAACGGTTGATCAAAATGGAGATTCGGTCATGCTTAAGGCCAAAGGACGCCACGATCCATGTGTATTGCCGCGTGCGGTACCCGTTGTAGAAGCGATGGCAGCCATGGTGATGCTCGACCAATATCTCCTGAATAAAACCCATACACTTTGATTTTATCATATTTGATGTGCTATTCTTA
>JAVWBH010000087.1:0-9984 GCA_036649595.1 Bacteroidales bacterium | reverse complement strand
CCGGAGCCGACGCAAACGCCACTATAGGAAGATCTGAAAAGGAATAAGTGAAATGCGATTTTTAATTGATCGGGGATTTAGAAAACAGATTGGGGAGTATAGCAACAGAAGGGTTAAACGGAGATTAAACAAAGTGAGCCCGATGCAATACCGGGCTCACTCACATATAAATTAATAATTAATTATCCGGCTTTCGGAGTTTACTCCAAAACACCCTGCTGAGATTTTTAAAAGAGGGGATAGGGTCTCTCTCCTTAGCAAAAAACATCGGTCATAAAAGCAATCTTTTTTAATCATTAATGGTTAAAAAGCAATACTTCATGAAACATCTTTGCGTATGATTCTGCTTTGGTTTTAATAGGTTTAGGATAGGCGCGAGAGGAAGATGGCATTCTGTAAAGCCGCATTTCGCGGCCTTCAAATGTAAATTCAGAATAGTCGCCGACTTTAGGTTCGGCCGCATCGATCAGGGTCAGGATTGTGTCCATTGCCTTTTGGCCGGTTACGGCTATTGCGCGGCATTCCGGAATTTGGGCAAGCATAGCGTGCAGGTCTACCGGAGTAACCACATCAAGGTGTTTGTCGGAAGCATTATCTTTCTGGCGGATCACTTCGGTTGCCGTGTCACTCAGGGCAATTCCTTTTTCTTTAAGGAAGGCGATGATTTTTTCTTTATCGAAAGATTTTCCATTAACCCGCAGGAAATGGTCTTTGTCATGAAAAAAAATAAGCCCGAAAATACGCCACATGTCATTTTGCATATTCGGATAATAAAACTCCATCGACCAACGATTTTGTTTGGGCGGGAAACTGCCGAGCATCAGTAATACTGCATTCGGGGGTAAAAAAGGTTGCAGCGGGTGTATTTCTGTCATATCTTTTTTTTAATTAAAAATCATAACTGAAATTACACATATTTCAGCTAAAAAAGCGTGTTCCCGCTCGATTATTTATGGATTTCCCCAACCGATATATGCGCCGATATCTTCAGCGATAAAAAGCCAGAACAGCAGGAGGATAACCAGAATCACCGCAACCCATTTCAGGATGGTCCTGGAGGATATTCTTGCGGGTTTTCGAGCGTGGCGATGAGCGGTTGCCCGATTCTCAAAATGTTTAGGACGGTTACTCATGATGACATGTTTAAAGGTTTATGCTTTTATATAACATTTAGAAGTTAAATATGTTTTGGTAAAAATAAAAAAAGGGATTATATCCTGTCAGATACAATCCCTTTTATGGAGTTTTATGCCTTATTCTAAATGCGCAACGGGTTTTAATCCTTGTTTTTCAGCTACCTCAACGAGCAATTTAAGAGCGGCGTCCCGTTCATTCGGGATAATGCCGTCGAGAATTGCATCTTTCAGAGCTGTTTTTAAATCACCCACTTCGCGGCTAGGTTTTAGTCCGAACATGAGCATGATCTCTTCGCCCGAAACCGGCGGTTGCATATTGCGGATACGGTCTTTTTCTTCAATCTCTCTTAGTTTTTGCCGTACGAGTTTGAAATTACCAAGGAATCGTTTTACTTTTTCCCTGTTTTTCGACGTGATATCCGCTTCGCAAAGTGTCATCAGGTCTTCAATGTCATCTCCGGCATCAAACAGTAAGCGTCGGATGGCCGAATCGGTCACTTCTTCTTCTGCCAATACGATCGGACGCATGTGGAGTCCTACCATTTTTTGCACGTATTTCATCTTGTCATTCAACGGTAGCTTTAGCTTCCGGAAGATAACGGGAATCATTTTTTCTCCGATGAAATTATGGTTATGGAAAGTCCAGCCCAGTTTTCTGTCGTAGCGTTTGGTCGATGGTTTACCGATGTCATGCAACAATGCTCCCCAACGCAGCCAGAGGTTGTCCGACATAGCCGATAAGTTGTCTAATACCTCGAGGGTATGGAAGAAATTATCTTTATGGCCTTTGCCGTCTTTGCTTTCAATTCCTTTCATCGCCTGAAGCTCCGGAAAGATAATTGCGAGCAACCCGCATTTTTCCAATAAGATAAATCCGACCGACGGTTTCGGCGTTTTCATCATTTTATTCATCTCATCGATGATTCGTTCGCCCGAAATGATTTCGATTCGCTCTTTATTGCGCTCAATGGCGCGGAACGTTTCTTCTTCTATTTCGAATCCGAGTTGGGTGGCAAATCGGATTGCGCGCATCATTCGAAGCGGATCGTCGCTGAACGTAATATCCGGGTCAAGTGGAGTCCGGATAATTCCGTTCTTCATATCGGTTAATCCTCCGAAAGGATCTACCAATTCTCCGAAACGCTCTTTGTTCAGGCAAATGGCTAATGCGTTGATCGTAAAATCACGCCGGTTCTGGTCATCGGCCAGTGTGCCGTTTTCTACGATGGGTTTACGTGAATCATGGGTGTATGACTCTCGCCGTGCTCCCACGAATTCTACTTCCAGATCATAATATTTAACCTGCGCTGTACCAAAGTTTTTAAATACGGATAAGTGTGCGCCTTTACCCAGACGTTTGGCTACGGCCGAAGCAAGCTCAATGCCGCTTCCTACAGTTACTACGTCGATATCTTTCGAATTCCGATTCAGAAATATATCGCGTACAAAACCGCCGATTACATAGCTTTCCAGTCCAAGCGCATCGCTTTCCTCAGAAATAATCTTGAATATATCGTCCTGCAGATGCTCCAACAACTGCTCTTTCTCTAAATGCATGTACGATTAATAATGATTTTGATACGGGCAAAGGTACGAAAAAACAGAGTTTATTTTTCGGATGAGCAAAGCTTTTCGAAGACGGGCTTAAGAATTTCCGGAATTTCGAGTTCGCGGCATGATATTTGTTGTAACCGCTCTCGCCCTTTGTCGGTGAGCGTAAAATACATTTGTCGCTTGTCTTCTTTGCCTAATGACCGGTGTATGAGCTCTTTGTTCTCTATATTTTTGATCACCTTGGAAGTATGGGAAGTGGTCATGCCTGTTTTTTCTGCAATTTCCGTAGCGGTCAGTTCCGTTTCATCGTGCGACAATGAGCACAAAGCCATTGCTTCGTTCAGACATACTTCATATACTCTTTCAAATTCTTTTTCGTATGCATCGATCGCTTTATATAATTCGCGCATTACACAGATTGACTTCATCGGGAAATATTTTTTAAATAAACAGATTTACATTCGCATTGTCGGCCCGTTGCATATAGGTTGCTACCCCGCCGATGCAGACTTCGTCCATCAGCTCTTCACGTTGTACTCCCATTACATCCATAGACATCTGACAAGCTATGAATTCTACTCCGTTTTCGAGAGCCTGGGTACGTAGCGATTCCAGTGAATCGATTCCTTTGCTGTTCATCAGATAGCGCATCATTTTAGCACCGATACCTCCCATGTTCATTTTTGACAGTTTGAGTTTTAGAGAACTCGACGGAAGCATCATGCCGAACATCTTGCCGAAAATATCTTTTTTAACAGCCGGCTTTTTTACTTTTTTGATTGCGTTCAGTCCCCAGAATGTGAAAAAGATCGTAACTTTTTCTCCGGTAGCGGCAGCTCCGTTGGCCAGTACAAAGGTAGCAAGAGCTTTGTCTAAATCATCACTGAAAAGAATCAAAGTTTTCCCTTTTCCTCTGGCTTCGGATGTTGTGTCGCATTTTGCGGGATCTGCTTTTTCGATAATTACCGAATATTTTCCTTTTTCACTTTTTCGGGTTATCAGTTTATGCCCTGTTGTCTGGCACCAGGCTTCTGCATCGGCCGGGAAACCGGCATCTGTAGCGATCATTTCGAGTTGCTCTCCGATATTCATCTGGTCGATACTCTTTTTCATTTTCATGATCGGGCCGGGGCATTGCAGGCCGCATGCGTCTACTTTCATTGTTTTTATTTGTTGCATGAAGGGGAGTGGTGCTATTTGTTGTGTGTCTGCTTGTTTATTTGTTTGTGGGTTACAGATTTTTGCCGTAGCCGCTTTATAGGTTTTATAGCCTCCGGATAAGTTCCGAACCGCATTAAACCGGTTTTGCATCAGGATGCGGGAAGCGATATATCCGCGCAGGCCGATGGCGCAATAAATGAGGATCTCTTTATCTGCGGGCAATTCGCTCAGGCGATTTCTTAATTCGTCCAACGGTATGTTTACAGCTCCGCTGATAGCGCCCAATTCATATTCATCGCGTGTACGCACATCCAGCAGTACTTGTGTTGCAGCATCATAATTTACAAGTTCTCTCCAGTAAACCGGTTTCATTTTTCCTGAAATAATATTGTCGGCTACATAACCGGCCATCGCTACCGGATCTTTGGCTGAAGAAAACGGCGGGGCATACGCATGTTCTGTTTCCTGCAAATCATAAATGGTACCTCCTTGTTTGATGATCATCGCCAATTGGTCGATCCGTTTATCTACTCCGTCAAAGCCTACGGCCTGTGCGCCCCATAGTTTTCCTGTTGCCGGATCAAATGTTATTTTAATACTCATCGGTAATGCACCGGGATAATATCCGGCGTGTGAGCCCGAATGCGTTGTTGACGAGGTGTAAGACAGACCGGCTTGTTGCAGTCGTTTGGCCGGTAATCCGGTTGACGCCACGGTGAGGTCGAACACTTTTGCAATACCCGTGCCGATTGAGCCTTCATAACGGATGTGGTTCCCGTTCGTGATATTGTCGGCTGCAATGTGTCCTTGTCGGTTTGCCGGGCCGGCCAGGTAGTTTAGCCAGGGTTTTCCGGTAAGCGGATGGGGGTATTCGATCGCATCGCCTACGGCATAAATGTTGTTATCGGAAGTCTGAAGGTACTCATTAACGAAAATACCGCCCGCTTCACCAATCTGAAGACCGGCCATTCGGGCAAGCGTTGTTTCAGGACGTACTCCGATCGCCATAATAATCAGATCGGCATTTATTTTATTTCCGCTTTTAAAAAGGATATCGAGTCCGGTATCGTTTTTTGAAAAAGCGGCAACGGTTTCTTCCAAATGCAGGCTCACGCCTTTGTCGAGCAGTTGTTGATGTACCAGCGAAGCCATTGAATAGTCGAGGGGTGCCATCACCTGATTGGCCATCTCTACAATCGCTACCTCCATGCCCAGATGGTGCAGATTTTCTGCCATTTCCAATCCGATAAATCCGGCTCCGATGACAACTGCTTTTTTTACGGGATTGTTCTGAATGAAATTTTTTATCCGGTCGGTATCGGCAACATTGCGTAAGGTAAATATGCCTTCCGAATCTATTCCGGGCAGAGGCGGCAGAATCGGAGAGGCTCCCGGCGAAAGGATTAGTTTATCATAGCTTTCTGTGTATTCGGTGCCGTCGGCCTTTTTTATCCGGACGGTTTTCTCGTCCTTCTGTATTTCTGTTACCTCACTTTTTACGCGAACATCTACCCGGAAGCGGTTACCAAAAGATTGCGGTGTTTGCAGAAACAAATTTTCTCTTTCCGGAATAACGTCTCCTATATAATAAGGTAATCCACAGTTGGCGTAAGAGATGTGATCTCCTTTTTCAAAAAGGATAATCTCTGCATTTTCATCATTTCTGCGTAAACGGGCTGCGGTGGTTGCTCCGCCGGCTACTCCTCCGATTATTAAATATTTCATTTGGATATCATTTATTTTTTTACATTAAAGTCAAATGCGCCATTTATATACCTTTTGTGGGGTATGGCGATGCCAAATCAAACCAAGACGGGATGCGTTTGATCCGGTCTTATTGTTTTTGCCGAATAATATTTCCATTGGAAATTATAATGCAAAGATATTGATAGTTTTTGTAAGAACAAATTTCCATTGGAAAATATTTGAAAGAAATTATAAAGTAATGGATCTAAACCGGATATAGCGGGAAGGTATAGCTGGAAGGAAATAAAAAACTCCCCTTTGCAGGACGCAAAGAGGAGAGTTGTCATTTTATAAAAATTCAATTTAAAGAGATTCAATGCCGGTTTCGAGTGCGATTCCGCGTGAACCTTTTACCAGAATAAACCGGTTTGTAATCGGGTGTTGTGTAAACCATTCTTTTAATTCGATGGCCGACCCAAAGGATTTAAATGGATGTGGCAGGGCATTGAATTCATGGCCTACTAAAAATACGGAATCAAATCCTGTTTCTTGTATGAATTGCAATATGCGTTCGTGTTCTTTCTTGCTTTCATTACCTAATTCGCGCATATCCCCCAATATTAGTGTTTTATTTTCCACTTGCATGTCGCGAAAGTTTACCAGTGCCGCCATCATGCTGGTCGGATTGGCATTGTACGCGTCTAATATCAGTGTATTCCGGGCGGTTTTAACCAATTGCGACCGTTTGTTGGCCGGCTGATAAGATTCGAGTGCGGATTTTATTTCGGCGAATGTAATCCCGAAATAAGATCCGATGGCTGCTGCCGCCAGCAGATTTGGTAAATTATAGCTGCCGATCAGGTTGGTGTCGATTTGTATTTCATTTTGGGGGTCGGAAAGTTTAAAAGACACCAACGGTGAGCAGGATATCATTTTTCCGGATACAAACAAACCGGGTGTTTCGCCATAAGATATGGTTTGCAGGTTATGTGTATAAGGAGCCAGATATGAGTTTTCTGCATGAAGAAACACTTTACCGTTTGATTGGCGGAGTGATTCGTAAAGTTCGGTCTTTGTTTTGATAACACCCTCAAAAGATCCGAACCCTTCTAAATGAGCTTTTCCTACATTGGTGATCAGTCCGAAATCAGGGCATGCGATGTTGCTCAGCATTTCGATCTCCCCCGGATGATTGGCTCCCATTTCAATGATTGCAATTTCATGGGCGGGAGTAATTTTTAATAATGTGAGCGGTACCCCGATATGGTTGTTCAGGTTTCCTTCTGTAGCCAGTGTATTAAACCGGGTAGACAAAACTGCGCGGGTAAGCTCTTTGGTCGTTGTTTTTCCGTTTGTGCCGGTAATACCGATGACAGGAATTCTGAGTTGTTTCCGGTGGTGGGCAGCCAGTAATTGTAATGTGCTTAGTACGTCGGTTACCAATAAGAACCGCTCATCGGTCTGGTATTCCGGCTGGTCGATCACAGCGTAGGCTGATCCCGATTCGAGTGCTTGTTTTGCAAATTCATTCCCGTTAAAGCGGTCTCCTTTCAGGGCAAAGAAAATACTGCCCGACGGACAATTGCGCGTATCAGTCGTAATAACGGGATGCTGCAGATAAAGATTATAGAGTGTTTCGAGGGAGGTCATTTCTTTGATTCGTTTTTTGATTCTTACTATCCCTTTCGGTTGAATTACAAAATTAATAAAATAGCAGAAAAGAGTCTTGTTTATTGCAATTTGAATTGATTGCTTATAATTTATAAGTAGTATTCGAGACGCTTATTTTCTGCATTTTGAATGAATCCGTTAACCATATTTATATTATTAACTTAAAACAAAGTTAACGTTGTGTAAAATCAATAACCTTTTATAAGGGGTGAAACGTCTGTTTATGCTATTCGAATATTACATAAAATAGTTGGAATCGAAGAAAATAGCTATCATATTCTTATTTATAAATAATTGTTTTATAATGTTTTGATAAAGTAGGAGGCTCTCTTAAAAGTTTGTTTTATTGAATGAATTTTTATTCAATAAAACATCAATGTGTTAATAAAAGAAGATTTCGTAAAGATTTAATAAGATTGTATTCGTGAATAGGATTAGTATATTTGATACTATTATTAGACGTAAACTAATAAAGGGATAAAAAAACATTCACTACGGTGATAAAATGAAAGAGTAAAGGATTCTTTTTCGACAAAGGGATAATTCATCAACAGATAATAATAAGTGTAAAGAATTTATTTAACCTAAGAGAGCTCGTCGAACCAGCTATTGTTTGCAAGATTATAGATTCAACAACTGAGAATTCCACAGCCTTTTTAAAATATAACCAGATTCTGGCATATCCTGCTCCTGTCTACCGGGAGAGAGGGTCTGGCGTCGTTGTGTATAAATAAAAATTGAGATAAACATTAAAATGAGAAAAATGCATGAAAAAGAAACGATTTGATCTATTTCCTGCTAACGGACGATTAGATTCAAAACTCAAAACCGGAGTTTTGATGATTACATTGCCGTTGATCGCCGGTAATATATCAGCATCCGGGCGTGGAGAATTCAGCACAGGAGCTGCAACAGCACAGACAAATGCTGCTGCCGCTGTTTCAATCAAAGGTGTCGTAAAAGATGCTTCAGGTATGACAATTCCAGGTGTGAATATCGTAGTGAAGGGTACAACCCAGGGGACGGTAGCAGACTGGGACGGTAACTTTGTGATTGATGCTCCGAAAGGCAGTACATTGGTATTCAGTTATATCGGTTTTTTGCCGAAAGAAATAGTTGTTGCCAACCAGAATAACTGGAACATCGTACTGGAAGAAAATACACAAAAGTTAGATGAAGTAGTTGTTGTTGCTTACGGTGTACGAAAAAAAGGAACCATATCAGGTTCGGTAGGCGTTATCAAATCTGATGCGCTTGAAAATGCTCCTGTAGCCAGTTTTGATCAGGCCCTGCAAGGTAAGGCAACCGGATTGGAAGTGTTGTCAAACAGCGGGGAGCCGAGTGCTCCGGCTTCTTTTAAGATCCGTGGTGTCAACTCGATCAATGCCGGGACGACTCCTCTGTTTATTCTAGACGGAATTGCGATTTCTGCCGGTGACTTCTCTTCGATCAACCCGAATGATATTGATAATATTTCGGTATTAAAAGATGCTTCTTCAACATCTATCTACGGGGCCCGTGCTGCTAATGGGGTAATTGTAATTACGACCAAACGCGGTAAGATGGGGGATAAAGGTAAAATTAATGTGCGTGCTCAATACGGATTCTCGAATCTGGCTTACGGAAACTGGGATTTGATGAATACAACCCAGCGTCTGAACTATGAAGAGCAGATCGGCTTGCGTGCACCGGGTATGTATGACCGCGAAGCCCTTGAACGCATCAATATGAACTGGCGTGATGTGGTATTTAACAATAACTCACCGTTCAGTAATTATGAAATCAGTGCTTCGGGCGCCGGCGATAAGTTCAATTATTTCGTTTCCGGTTCTGTATATGATCAGGAGGGTATTGCCATCGGGTCTGACTTCCAGCGTTATTCGTTTCGTGCGAATCTGGAAGCCCGTGTAAACAACTGGTTCAAAATAGGAACAAATACAGCTTTTTCTTATGAGGATATTATGGAAGCAGAAGCCGGTGATTATACAACGGTGACTCCGATTTCGGCTTCTCGTTTTATGTTGCCTTACTGGAGTCCGTTTAATGAAGACGGATCAATCGCTTCTATCGCTGACGGAGGTTGGAAAGGAACAAACCAGAACCCGCTGGAATGGAGCAACAATAATCCGCGTAATGTAAATAAAGCGAAATTGATAGCTTCTGCATTTATCGAAATACGTCCGTTTCAGGATCTTGTAATTCGTTCGGTAGGAGGTCTTGACTTCTCTGATCGCCGCGTAGACGTTCGGTCAAATCCTTCTTATCTTCCGAACTACGGTTCGGGTACGATGGGTCGCTCTTTTGCCCGCACAACAAACCTGACATGGACAAATACGGCGAATTATATCAAGTCGATCAACGGAGAGCATAATGTGAATGTTTTGTTAGGACAGGAAGCTGTACGAAACGAATCTGAGTCATTCTCTGCTGTATCCCGCGGTCAGACAAATGATAAATTGTTAACAATGGGTACCGGTACCTCTGTTTCTTCATGGACGGATAACATGGCGGCAGCCACTTATTTATCGGTATTCGGACGTGGTGAATATAACTACCTGAATAAATATTATGTGGATCTTTCGGTACGTCGTGACGGATCTTCCAAATTCGGACGTAATTCACGTTGGGCTACTTTCTGGTCAATCGGTTCGATGTGGGACGCTAAAAGCGAGTCATTCCTTGAATCGGCTACCTGGTTGACAAATGCACAGGTAACATTCAGTATCGGTACTTCGGGTAACTCTTCTATTCCGAATTATGATCACCTGGCATTGGT
>JAVWBH010000086.1:2846-10048 GCA_036649595.1 Bacteroidales bacterium | reverse complement strand
AATTTTAACCCCAGATCAAGTCCTTTTAAAAGTTGCATATCCGTATGGGCAAATAGTTTCCAGTAGAGATCGTCTGTGTCGATCAGGTTTTTATTGGATTCTTCGATGGCATTGTATTGCAAGCCGTTTAACCCTTCGGTAGCGGCCAGTTTCTGTGAGAGGTCATAGTTTGTAGGATACCAGTAGCTTAATGATCCGTCTTCATGATAGAGTGATTCGTAAGGCATTGGGCGTGTTGCATACTGATTGGCTTTTGCCTCGCTGTTGTAGTCTTCGGCCTGACTGTTGAGGATAGAGACGTTCGTTCCGTAAGTGAACTTAAACCACTTGGTCAGATTTAATTCGTTTTTCAGGTAGAAGCTGAATTTATCCGCGTTGTATTGTTTGTTATGGCTTCCCATGTCTTCGAATCGGGCAGAAAAAAACAAGTTCGAATAATCGCCCGACTGAGAGATGTTCATGTTGTAATTTTGCGTGAACTTCATTTGCTGCAGTGCATTACGGTATTCTTTGCGGTAGTCTTTTGACCGTAGCGCCTGGATCTGTGTGTTAAGTTGTTCCTGGCTGATTTTGCCTTGTGCCAGATTGTAATATAGCCTGTCGATCTGCGTAAAGGGTTGTGGCGACTCCATTCGGTTCATCGATTCAAAATATTGCAGCGGATTTTCCAGATAGGTCGGATTATTAAGCAGGTATTGCTGTTCATAATCGATGATATCGGAAGTGGATGCATAGTGCTGATAAGAAAGAGATGGTAACGGATCGATATAAAAGCCGGCCGAGAGCGAAATAGTTGCTTTTTGGGTAGTTCCGCGTTTGGTTGTTACAACAATTACCCCGTTTGATGCCCGGACACCATATAAAGAAGTAGCGGCGGCATCTTTTAATAAAGTTATACTTTCAATATCATCCGGATTCAGGTCATTGATACTGACACCTGTAATCGGTTGCCCGTCTAATACCAACAGCGGCGTTGAATTCACGGCAAAAGAAGAGATACCCCTAATGCTCATGTTTCCGTTATAAGAAGTCAGTCCCGGAGTGATCCCCTCGAGTTTACTCCCTAAATTGGGCGATTGGATTTTTTCAAGATAGTCTTTTTTTATGATGTTGGCAGCTCCGGTAGAGCGCTCGCGTGAAATTGTTTGGAATCCGGTAACGATAACCGACTCCAGTTCATGTACATCTTCTTCCAGAAATATACGGATGCTCTCTTCTCCGCCATATACGATATTTCGGGTTTTCATGCCGATAAAAGATACCGTAATTAATGAACCGTACGGAATAGGTGCGGAAAATGTAAAGGTTCCGGTAATATCGGTTGCTGCGCCGACACCGGCAGTCTTTACAAATAAGGTTGCTCCCGGAATCGGTTTTTTATTCATATCTGTGATATATCCTTTTAATAAGGACAGTTTTTTGTTTTTGGCGGGAATGCGTACTATGATAACATTTCCGTCCTGAATGGAATATTGTAATCCCGTATTTTGCAATAACGCCCGCATGGTCTCGGCAAGAGATGCATTTTCTACGGAGGCAGATACTTTCGTATCCTTAATAGCTTCGTTGCAATAGAAATGCAGGAAGGTTTGTTTGGCCAGTTTTTCTAAAACCTGTTCCAAGCGTTGTTGACTGGCTTTCAGAGTGACATTTTTGTTTACCCCGACTTGTGCCGTTAATACGGTAAAATTCATGCTGAATAAGAAGAAAAAGGGAATCATTAATGTAATTCCGCTACCCTTCATTAAAGCGATCCATTCTTTTTTCATAAATATGAACTGTTTATATAGAGATAATAATTAAGTCAATGATGAATTTATTGCTTTGGGTCACAAAAAAGGTAAAAACTGTAATATTTACAAATATTAATAAAGTAAATTGAATTTGTGTCAAATATACGAGATGAATTCTTATGAAAATACTTTTTTTAATATTTAAATAGTGATATTTTGTTAAGTGTATTTTATGCGATTATTAGAGATCAGATCAGCTACACCAATCAGAAAGGTTGATATCCGGATTAAACTTATTTTGGAAAGAAAACATGTATTATTATACATGTTTTATGAGATATATGTGCGCTTTTATTACGTGTATATGGCATATTGATTGAAAATAGTAAAAAAAAAGCGCTTTTGTATTTGCTTGTATGCAGTTTTTGGTATATTTGCATCTGTATAAGGAATAAATATGCAAGTATGAAGAATAAAAAAGAGAGACTTATAGCCATTCGAGAAATAGTACTACAGTCAAAAATCGGAAGCCAGGAAGAATTATTGAAACTTCTTGAGGGAAAAGGATTCGATTTGACACAGGCCACTCTTTCGCGCGATTTAAAGCAATTGCAGATAGCAAAAGTTGCCAACAATACAGGAGGATATGTTTATATATTACCTGAAATGGGAGGAATCGGAAAAATGGTACAGTCTCGTAATACCGGTAACATTGGTTTTGCGGCTGCCGGATTCATCTCAATTGAGTTCTCAATGCATCTTGCTGTGATCCGTACACGTCCTGGATATGCCAGCAGCATCGCTTATGATATCGACATTAATTCCCCGCATGAAATTCTGGGTACTATTGCCGGTGACGATACCATTCTGATTATTCCACGCGAAGAATATTCGCGCCAACAGGTGGTTGAAGCCCTATCTGCCTTTATCCCGAACATCCATTTGCATTAATAATCTTTATTTTATTCTATTTGAGTAATTAAAAAATGGAAGAAACAATTGACACGATGGTGATCATCGACGTGATGGTAGCGAATGAATCGCATATTTCGTATGTAGAAACCATCCTGGATACCATTGAAAAGGCTGCGAAGATCAGAGGAACGGGGATTGCGAAACGTTCGCCTGAATATGTTCAACAGAAAGTGTTGGAAGGAAAGGCAGTCATTGCATTAGCCGACGGGGAATTTGCCGGTTTTTGCTATATCGAGAGTTGGAGTAATAAGCAATTCGTTGCCAACTCAGGTTTGATCGTTGTAGATAAGTTTCGTGGCCACGGGCTGGCTAAACGAATTAAGAAATTTGCCTTTGATTTATCGCGGGAGCGATTTCCGGAAGCGAAGTTATTTGGATTGACGACGGGAGCGGCAGTTATGAAAATAAACAATGAGCTTGGTTACCGCCCGGTTACGTTTGCCGATCTGACAGATGATGAGGCTTTCTGGAAGGGGTGTCAGAGTTGTGTCAATTATGATGTACTAACCCGTACGAACCGTAAAATGTGTTTGTGTACGGGGATGTTGTATGATCCGGCAGAGCATCAGGAAAAAAAATAAAAAACATAATACCATTATTCAGATGAAGGAAAAAGTAGTTTTAGCATTTAGCGGAGGATTAGATACCTCTTTCTGTGTGAAATATCTCGCAGAAGAATTAGGTTATGAGGTGTATACGGCAATTGCCAATACGGGGGGATTTGACCAGGAAGAGCTTGCCCGTATTGAAAAGCGAGCCTATGAACTGGGTGCGGTAAAGCATGTGGCGCTTGATGTAACGCATGAATATTATGAAAAGAGCATTCGTTACATGGTGTTTGGTAATGTATTGCGCAACGGGACCTATCCTATATCCGTGAGTTCTGAACGCGTTTTCCAGGCGATGGCTATTATTAATTATGCAAAAGAGATTGGTGCCAGCTATGTGGCGCACGGCTCGACGGGAGCCGGTAATGACCAGGTGCGTTTTGATTTAACCTTCGAGGTTTTGGCACCGAATATCAAAATTCTTACTCCCACACGCGATTTGCTGCTTTCGCGCGAGGCGGAAATCGAATATTTACGTAAGCATGGCGTGGAGGCGGATTATAAAAAAATGGAATACTCCATTAATAAGGGGCTTTGGGGTACCAGTATCGGCGGAAAAGAAACGTTGCATTCGGAACAAACCTTGCCTGAATCAGCGTATCCGTCTCAATTGACTGCCGAAGGAAAAGCAACGATCACCCTTGATTTCGATAAAGGAGAACTGGTGGCTGTCGACGGGTTGAAATATGAAAATAAAGTGGACGCTATTCGTGCTGTTGAAGCGCTGGGATCGAAATATGCGATCGGGCGTGATATGCACATCGGCGATACGATTATCGGTATCAAAGGGCGTGTAGGATTTGAGGCTGCAGCTCCTCTATTGATTATCAATGCACATAAAATGCTAGAAAAACATGTCTTGACCAAATGGCAGCAATACTGGAAAGATCAGATCGCTACCACGTATGGTATGTTTTTGCATGAGGCGCAATACCTGGAGCCGGTAATGCGTGAAATGGAGGCTTATCTCGAAACTTCTCAGCGAAATGTAACGGGAAGGGTGATTATAGAGCTTCAGCCATATCATTATACTTTGGTAGGTGTGGAATCTCCATTTGATTTGATGAAGTCGGATTTTGGCGAATATGGTGAAATGAACAAGGCCTGGAGTGCGGACGACGTAAAAGGATTTACAAAAATATTGGGTAACCAAACGAAAATATATTATTCGGTACAGTCGAGAAACGAAAAAGAAACGGTAAAATGATAAAAGTAGGTATTGTCGGAGGTGCAGGATATACTGCCGGAGAGTTATTACGCTTATTGATCAATCATCCGGACGTGGAGATTGTTTTTGTGAATAGCAGCAGTAATGCCGGAAATAAATTATATGACGTACATTCCGGCTTATTTGGAGAGACAGAACTTACTTTTACGCACGAACTTCCGTTTGAAGAAATCGACTTGCTGTTTTTCTGTACAGCGCACGGCGATACCCGGAAATTTATGGAATCGCATCCGGTGCCGGCGGAATTGAAAATTATCGATTTATCGACCGATTACCGACTGGCATCGCCGGACCATGATTTTGTTTATGGACTGCCGGAGATGAATCGGAAAAAAATAATCCGTTCAACTCACATTGCTAATCCGGGTTGTTTTGCTACGGCGATACAATTGGCTGTTTTGCCATTGGCTAAACACAATTTATTGTCGGACGATGTGCATATCAATGGGATTACGGGATCTACCGGAGCCGGTCAGAAACCCTCGGAAACCACCCATTTTAGTTGGCGAAACGATAATGTTTCTATCTATAAAGCTTTCAATCATCAGCATCTGCATGAAATCAACCAAAGTATTCGTGAGCTTCAGCCTGATTTTGACGGAGAAGTAAATTTTTTGCCGGTGAGGGGGAATTTTTCGCGCGGAATATTCGTGTCTGCTTATACACGTTGCTTGTTGCCGATAGAAGAGATCCGCGCGATTTATGAGGAAACATATTCTGACCATTCATTTACGTTTGTTACAGATAAGAATCCGGATCTGAAGCAAGTGGTCAATACCAATAAAGCTCTGATATTCCTGCAAAAGTCGGGTGATAAGTTGTTGATCATCTCTTGTATAGACAATTTATTGAAAGGAGCTTCCGGGCAGGCAGTACATAATATGAACTTATTGTTCGGACTGGAAGAAACGACCGGTTTGCGGTTGAAGCCATCCGGATTCTAAAACAGGTATATTTATGAAATTATTTGACGTATATCCGCTTTTCGACATTGAGATAGAGAAAGGAAAGGGATGTTATGTATATGATAAAGAGGGAACCGAATACCTCGATTTGTATGGAGGACATGCCGTTATTTCGGTAGGGCACGGGCATCCGCATTATTTAAGTGCAATTCAGGATCAGGCCTCAAAACTGGTTTTCTATTCTAATTCGGTCCAGAACGGATTGCAACAAGAACTTGCTGATAAATTGGGTGCTCTTTCCGGATATGATGATTATCAGTTGTTTCTCATTAATTCGGGTGCGGAAGCGAATGAGAATGCTTTGAAACTGGCTTCTTTTCATACCAGTAAAAAGAAGGTGATTGCTTTTCGGCATGCTTTTCACGGACGTACTTCGGCGGCGGTAAAAATTACGGATAATCCGAATATCGTATCACCTATAAACGATACGTTTGAAGTTACGTTTGTAGAATTGAATGATACGGCAACTGTAGAGGCCGAACTCCGGAAAGGCGACGTATGTGCTGTAATTATTGAAGGGATTACAGGCGTAGGAGGTATTCAGATCCCGACAACCGCTTTCTTACAGGATTTGCGTAAACTGACTACTGCATACGGGGCTGTTTTGATCCTGGATGAGATTCAGTCGGGATATGGTAGAAGCGGCCGTTTTTTTGCTCATCAGTATGCGGGCATTCGACCTGATATTATTACGGTTGCCAAAGGTATCGCAAACGGTTTTCCTTTTGCCGGCGTGTTGATCAGTCCGATGTTTACACCCCGTTACGGGATGTTAGGTACTACGTTTGGCGGAAATCATCTTGGTTGTGCTGCCGCGATTGCCGTATTAGACATTATCGCGAAAGAGAATCTGATTGAGAATGCCGCAGAGATCGGCGATTATCTATTGGAAAAATTGCATGAGATGCGCATCCCGGGTATTCGGGAGATTCGAGGTCGCGGACTGATGATCGGATTGGAGTTTGAAGAGTCGGCCAAAGAGATTCGGCAGAAATTACTTTTCGAACAGAAAGTGTTTACAGGGGCCGCCGGTACTACTGTGATCCGTTTGTTGCCACCTCTTTGTCTTACAAAACAGCAAGCCGATCTGTTTTTGGAGCGCCTGGCAAAATCACTGGTATAAAATATTATTATGATTAATTGATAGGCAGACGCGCGCTTCCCGCAGGGGGAGGGCGCGTTTTTTATCTCTGACAAAGTTTAAGTTAAATGGCTTATAAAACATCATTTTGTTTTTGTAGCTTTACAAAAGCTGGTTATCAGTTACTTTTTGTTTTTCTATAAAATATAGTGCAATGAAGAAACATAAATTCGGATTATTACCTCGTGTGATCCTGGCCATACTTTTGGGAGTGGGTTGCGGATTCTTTTTTCCACAAAATGCCGTACGTGTTTTTGTAACTTTTAATTCGCTGTTTGGCGAATTTTTGGGTTTTGTGGTACCGCTGATTATTGTAGGACTGGTTGTTCCGGCCATTGCGGATTTAGGAAAAGGAGCGGGTAAATTACTTTTAATAACAGCTCTGATAGCGTACGGGTCGACTGTTCTTTCCGGTTTTTTTACTTATTTCTCGAGTTTATGGTCTTTGCCGCATCTGATTCCGGAAAAAGGATTTTCAGATATGGTCAGTCAGAATACGGCTGCGGATTTAACGCCATTCTTTAATATACGTTTCCCCCCGGCTATCGATGT
>JAVWBH010000086.1:0-2821 GCA_036649595.1 Bacteroidales bacterium | reverse complement strand
CCCTGATCTTATCTTTCTTGTTGGGTTTGGGTATTGCTTTTATAAAAGGCGATACTTTGAAAAATGCGATGATTGATTTTAAAGATATCATTGAGAAACTGATTCATCGGGTGATTGTTCCTTTTTTACCGATTTATATTTTCGGCGTTTTTTTGGCGATGTCTCAAGCGGGGCAGGTGTTTGATGTTTTGGGATTATTCTTGCGGGTGATCCTGGTTATTTTCGTACTACAGATTGTATTGTTGCTTTTCCAGTTCGGAATAGCCGGCTTGATTAGCCGAAAAAATCCGCTCCGATTATTGAAAAACATGCTTCCGGCTTATTTTACCGCTTTGGGCACCTCGTCTTCTGCGGCTACGATACCGGTAACGCTCGATCAGACGATAAAGAACGGCGTGAAAGAGGATGTTGCTAATTTTGTAATTCCGTTATGCGCTACCATTCATTTATCGGGAAGCACCATGAAAATCGTGGCCTTTTCTATGTCGTTGCTTTTAATGCAGGGACTGCCGATTGATTTTGGAGTATATGCGGGATTTATATTTATGCTCGGATTGACGATGGTTGCGGCACCAGGAGTACCGGGAGGTGCAATTGTGGCTGCATTGGGATTGATTCAGAGTATGCTTGGGTTCGATGAACAGATGCAGGCTTTGATGGTGGCATTGTATATTGCGATAGATAGCTTCGGAACGGCTTGTAATGTGACAGGAGACGGCGCAATTGCCGTGATAATGAATAGAATATCAGACCGTATAAAATAACAAAGGCTGCCCTTATGGGGTAGCCTTGAAACCGGTGCGACAAGCGTACCGCGTACATAAGTAGCAGTGCTTATTCAGCAGCAGCTTCAACTGCAACGATTGTATCGGCAACGATAGAATCTGGAGCGATTGTATCTTCTACAACAGCTTCTTCAGCTACAGCTTCAACAACAACTGGTTCTTCAGCGGTAGCTTCTTCAGCTTTCTTTCCGCCACAAGATGCGAATGCAGTACCAACAAGGATAGCAGCAAACAATACTAGATTTTTCATCTTTTTGCTTTGTTAATAAAATGTATGTTGTTTTTCTAAAACGAAGCAAAAGTATGTATTAAATGAATCCGTTGTTAAAAAAAACCTCACTTTTTTTCAGATAAAATGAAAAAAAATGAGGTCTTTTTTATGTTTATGATTCTTTGTCGAGAATACTGTTGTATAGATAGCGTTTTATGCTCTTTTTCGGTGTTTTTTCGAATTCGGTCGGATATAGTTTTATTGCAGAAATAGCCTCATATGGGGCTACCATCTTATTAAGGTTTTTCCTGTTTTCCTCCATTGCGATCGGAAGATCTTCATGTGCCAGTCCGAAGCTGTCTGCTGAACCATAGTCCGGATAAACCAAAGCAACGAGTTTCCCGTCTTTTTCAACAACCAGACTTTCCATCACAAACGGAAGGTTGTTTAGTTTGGATTCGATCTCTTCGGGGTAGATATTTTGTCCGCTGGCACCCAGTAACATTGTTTTTGAGCGACCGCGGATAAAGATCGTATCCTGAAAATCGAGTGTTCCCATATCGCCGGTGTGTAACCATCCGTCTTTGTCGAGAACTGCTTTTGTAGCCTCTTCGTTTTTATAATATCCTTTCATGACGTTCTCTCCTTTGATAAGGATTTCGCCCGGAGTGTACTGCGGGTCCGGAGAATCGATTTTTACCTGCATCGTGTCCGGAAGAATACGGCCGGCAGATCCCGGGATAAATTCGCTCCAATGGGTATAACTGATTAACGGGCTACATTCAGTCATTCCGTATCCGATGGTAAACGGGAATTTGATCTTGTAAAGGAACTCTTCTACTTCTTTGTTGAGTGGAGCACCGCCGATAATGATCTGCTCAAAGGATCCTCCGAAACTGTCGACCATTTTTTGGCGGATCTTTTTATAAATCGTTTGGTCGAGCAACGGGATATTAAGGGCCCAGCGCATGGTGCGCTTGTTTAGCTGCGGCAGAATATTTTTCTTATAAATCTTCTCCATAACCAACGGAACGCTGCATATCAAATGAGGCTTCACCTGAGCAAATGCTTCTAATATGATGCGGGGTGAAGGGATTTTTCCTAATAGGGTAATGTGTGTACCGACAGCCAAAGGAACAAGGTAGTCGAAAGCACATCCGTAGGCATGCGCTAACGGTAAGAAAGACAGACACCGGCTTCCTTTGTAGTGGAGTTTAGAGTTAATACCGAAGACGGTATTTCCGGCCAGATTGTTTCCGGTAAGGATTACTCCTTTGCTGAATCCTGTGGTACCGGATGTATAATTGATTAATACGATCTCCTCATTAGATGCATCGGCATACCGAATATCTTCTTTTGTAAAGCCATTCGGGTATTCGGAAATAAAACGTTCGGCTGCTTTTTTCTGAGCATGATGCGTTTTGGCATTGTGATGCTGATTGAGAATACGGTAGTCGGTAAGAGAAAAAATGCCTTTGACATTTTCCAATTGTTCTTCTTCTATATTCTCCCAGATATTATCTGCGGTAAAAAATAATACGGAGTCAGAATGATTAACGATATGGTGAATATCATTCGGGGTAAAGTCTTGTAAGATCGGTACGATAACGGCTCCATAGGTGATTACTGCCATATATACAGTTGCCCATTCGATGTTGTTTCGGCCAATTAAAGCTACTTTATCTCCTTTTTGCAGTTTCATTTCACCGAATAAAAGGTGAAGTCGGGCAATCTCTTCCGCAAATTGAGCATACGTATACGTTGTTTTATCGGTATAGTCGCTGAATGCAGGAAGATCCCAGTTTTCTTTGAAACTGTTTTCATA
>JAVWBH010000085.1:0-10120 GCA_036649595.1 Bacteroidales bacterium | reverse complement strand
ATGTTGCTGTGTGATGATCCGAAACCTTATGGAATGATTAATCTGCGTTTATCGAAAGAGTTTGGCAAGATTGCCCGATTCTCTTTCTTTGTAAATAATCTTACAAATTCTGTTCCGAAACGCTACTATCGCTCAACCAGTCTGTACCGTAGGGTAAATACCGAGATTTATTGTGGTGCGGACATCAATTTTAGTTTTTAAAAGATGATAAGAAAGAAAAATATTACCGGTTACCTTTTGGGTACCATATTGTGTTCATTATTCTTGCTGTCAGGGTGTCTGTCTGAGAAAATGGATACCCATAATGCCATGATCCTGATAGAGGTGGTTCCTCCCTTGAAGCAGGATTTTAATATGGAAAATATTACGGTCCGGTTACAGCATACTCAGCAACCGGTATCTTATACAGCCGTTACCGACAAAAACGGGATTGCCCGTTTCGAAGTGGAGTATGGCTTTTATCAAGCTCAGGCCCAATATAAATATCAGCTTGGTTATAAGACTTTGTATATAAATGCTTCATCATCATCATTCGTAGTAAATAGCCGTAAAGAGCAGTTTATAAAAATGAATTCGGTATATCCCAAAAGTGAACAGCTGGTCTTTAAGGAAATATATTATTCGTCTTGTAAAGGTGCCACCG
Source organism: Bacteroidales bacterium (assembly GCA_036649595.1). Lineage (GTDB taxonomy): Bacteria > Bacteroidota > Bacteroidia > Bacteroidales > JAUNSR01 > JAUNSR01. The sequence continues at coordinate 9,477 of JAVWBH010000085.1, read as the reverse complement.
GTTCAAATTATCTGCGGGATCAGTATGTGATTATCTATAATAATTCGCCTGAGACAGCCTATCTCGATAGTGTTTGCATTGGTTTTTTGGATCCGATGAATGCCCCCAGCAGTCCGAAAGGATGGGAGGGACTCCCGTATCTGCCGGTGTTTAATTTTGCATGGATGTTTCCGGGCACCGGTACCGATTATCCGTTGCAGCCGGGTGAAGAGGTCGTAGTCAGTGTCAACGGTATCAATCACGTTGCGCTTGGAAATACCAACTCGGTGGATCTGTCGAAACCGGGATATTGGGCGATGTATGATATAAAGGCAAACCTTACAAACCAGTCTGTTCCGGCACCCGGGGTGAGTTGTATGCAGAATATCTGGAAATATGTCGGATCATCCTGCAGCTTCTCTTCGGTAAGCCCGGCATGGGTGATGTGGAAAATTAAAGATATCCCATTTGATGAATTTCTGGATACGTATATCCGGAAACATCCGGTCAATAACAGCAATACCCGCTACCTGACAATCCCTGTAGAGTGGATATATGACGGAGTGGAGTGCTTTCTTAAGCCCGGATATGTAAAACGGTTACCTCCGAGTGTGGATAATGGTTATTCCGTTCTTCAGGAAGGAGCCGGGTCGGGTATGTCTGTACATCGCGTTATTGATGAACGGCTCTCTACTCCGAAAAGAACCGTTTATCTGGATTCGAATGATTCAAGTCAGGATTTTATTAAACAGAAACCCTCTTTAAAAGAATAAAAGATGAGAATAAATATATATTCGGCCCTGTTGCCTGTTTTTCTTGCAATGGCATCTATGGTTGAGGCAAAAGGTAATTCTGATCGTTTGTTTTATTCTTTTGATCGTCTGGAAAATCGAAACGGATGGTTGCTTTCGGATAATGCCGCAGGCCTGACAACATATGCGGAACAGAATTTTACCCAGGCCGTAGTGCAAACCGGTTTTACCCGGGGCGATTACCGTAATGTGTATGATCCTGAATCAGAGATCGAATCCCGGTTTAATGTGCGTTCATATTATCGGATAAATAAGATTGTGTTATTCGGCCAGTTTCTTTTTGATTATAATACAAAAAAAAATCAAGGCTGGAGTTCCGTTACATATCCGGATAGCTCTCCGCTACATATCGGAGATGATGTTCCCGGAACCCAGATAAAAGAAACCTATTTTTTTAAAGGAGGTATTGGATTACCGGTATGGAATAACATAACCTTAGGGGGATATTATGACTTTGAGGGGGCAACAAACTCTAAAAAGAAAGATATCCGCAATCAGAACAGTTACAGCCGTTATCACCTTAAACCCTCCTTGATGTGGCAGAAAGGGCGTTTTCGTATCGGAGCATCGTATATTTTTGGTTCTGAAAGTGAGAATATTAAGTGGCGGGTTTACGAAGACCTCAAGCAACATGAGATCTTCTTTTTCGAAGGACTCTGGTTCGGGACCAAAGAAATAACATCTTCTTCGGTTACAGAGCGTCGCTTTGACCATATCCGGCAAAAAGGTTCTTTTCAATTCGAGTATCTTACGCCCCGGGTAAAATGGTTTAATGAATTTTCACTGGGAAAAGAGCATCATAAAGTTTACCTCAATAAAGACGAAGAGCGCGGCGGAGAATATCGAAAGGCGTCTTACAACTATTCCGGTCAGATCGGGATCTTATCCGGTAATTATGAACATACCTTTCGCGGAAATATCAATCACTCGTTTTTGAAAAGCTACAAAAATCTGCAACAACTCGAAATGGTGGATTATTTCTATCAGTTCATACAATACGGACTTTTGTTACGGTATACTGAATCTGATTGGAACGGGTTATTTCATTATGAGTTGATAAAAAACCGGGCCAACTCAAGTTGGAGCAACGACTGGCAGCTGAAAATGCAGGCCGGATATACGGTTAAAGAACAGCGTTTTCGGGCTTATCCCGCTGTCTATCGCCAGAAAACCAACCGGATATACGGTATGGCCGGCTTTGAGAAGAATATCCTGATGCGCCGCAGTATGCTTGATTTAGGAATACAGGCTGTTTATACGGCAGGGTGGGGTGATGAAGTAGCACCCGAAAATGCAGAAGTTACATCTGATTATGAACGGCGGGAGGATTTGCAAAAATCTGGATATAATTATCTTACAGCCAATGTTCTTACGGGCAGACTGGATGTGAAGTATTCTTATTTTCTTCAGCCGGATAGGGGGATCTCTGCTTTTGGCAAACTATCGGGACAATACCGGTGTGTTACTGATTCTGCCTTATCCGGAAATAGCCGTACATTCTGTGCGCTTACGCTTGGTTTGAATTTCTGATGCGGAACGGCGCATAACGAATTGTCAGGAGCAACAAGATACCCGAATATTTTTTACCTTTAGAGCTATGTTTTACAAATATCTTAGGTCTATGAGTAGTAATCTGATTCGCTTTTGTATCCTGACCATTCTCCTTACGGGAAATATGCTTTTTGCATCTCCTTCCTCCCGTATTTCAGCCTCCGGTAATTCCTGTGAAACAGCATTGCTGCAGGTGCTCAAAAACGGGGCCGATTTACTTGATAAAGACAGGGATTCGCTGGATCTCATCATCCGGCAAGTAGGGGAACTGAAAGATAATCCGGATTGTCCGGCTCTTGCGGCAAAAGTGGCGAATAGCTACTACGCCCGGTTATTATGGATGAAATACAGTTATAACCGTTATCAGATTAATCAGCGTACCGCGTTGTCCGACATTGTTCCCTCCGATATGAATCAATGGAGCCGGAATTTGTTTTATGATCAGATCCTGAGCGCGCTCCGTGCTTCTCTTCAGGATCCGGTTGCACTTCAAGAAGCCAGAATTAGCGAAATAAAGCCTTTTATCTCTCCTGATACCGCTGTCGCAACCACTCCTTATCTGCTTCTTTCAAAGCAGGCTCTTGCATTGTTGACACAGATGAATCAGAATACGGCTGCCATTCGGGTTGCCGACTCCGTATATAAACAGTTATTCTCTCCTGCCGAATCTTTTGTTGATCTTCCGATTTCAGAACAGCTAAGTCCCGTAGTTCGTTTTATTCTGTCTGTTTATCAGCAGCGTCTGCGTTTCGATATGGCTTCCGGAGAGATGCAGCAACTTGTTTTCGATGATCTGGCGCGGCTGGAATTTGTTCAGTCGATGGTGCCCTTCGGTTTTGGCCAGACAGAATACTATGCGGCTCTCGAACATTTGATGCAAGCATGTGCGGATAAGCCGGCAAGCATATTGGTAGCCGGACAACTCCTTTCTCTTGATTTTAAAAAAGACCTCACCGTTATAGACCGCTTGTTAAAACAATATCCCCGGGTAACAGGCAGTTGTGATCTTCTGAACCTGAAATATCAGTTGGAAAGCGGATCTGCAGATCTAAGCGTGGCTTCAGAGCAAGTGGCGAATCAACCGATAAGCTGCTCTGTTATCCATAAGAATGTCCGGGAAGTAAATCTGACACTGATAAATGAATCAGGCATTGAGTTACAGCGCCGGACGTGTCTGTTTGGCGATACGCTTAACTTCGACTATGAGAAGGATTCCTGTGCATTTTCCGGTTTACAATACGGCAGATATTCGGTGATAGCAGAAACTGTGCCGTTTCCCACAGTGCCGTTACCGGGAATGCAAGCGCCGGAAATTCCGGTGAAAAGCAGTTATTCGGATACGATAAATTTTGTCGTAACTGATATGATGATATTAACTTCGCTCTTGCCGGATTATCGATATCAGGTTTTGGTGGTCGACCGGACTACGGGAAAGCCGGTGAAGGGCGCTACGGTTTCGTGCCTGGCAAAAGACACCTACAGGCAACCCGTGTGGGATACGATCAGTGTCGTGCGCACTGATAAGAGCGGACTGGCAACGTTGCCGTCGCCGGTAAAGAAAAGCTTCCTCTCTTTTAATGTCGTAAACGGAGCCGACCGCTATTTACAGTCGCCGCAAATATATGGAGGCTATTGGCGGAGCCCTTCGGCCGCAGTAAAAGAACAGACTCTCTTTTTTACAGACCGGTCGCTGTATCGCCCGGGGCAGACTGTTTATTACAAGTGTATTGCGATGCGGATAGACTCTTTGAAAAAAGAAGCACTGGCAAATAAAACACTTGAAGTAACGCTGTATAATGCCCAAAATGAAGTTCTTTCCGTACAAAAACAAACTACAGATTCGTTTGGAGCGGTTTCGGGCGAATTCTTGTTACCCCGGCAGGTATTGAATGGAAATTTCCATTTGGCAACATCCAATGGCATCTCTTTCTTCCAGGTAGCAGATTATAAACGTCCTTCTTTCGAAGTGATGCTGAATAAACCGGTTGAAGCGTATGCCTATGGCGATACAGTCATGTTTTCGGGAAGTGTCAAAAGCTTTACCGGAGTATCATTAGGATACAGTCAGATTTCTTATCAGGTCGATTATCAATCGTTTCTTTGGCAAGAACAAAATAGTGCGGTTGCATCCGGTACGTTGCAAGCGGATGGCGACGGAGATTTTCGGATCTCTTTTCCGGCAAAAGAGGTCAAAACTGATTTGCAGGGCAGATTCGGAAATCAGAGATTTTTTGCCGGCGGATATTATCATGTTACGGTAACCGCTACGAGTCCTTCGGGCGAAACACAGCAAAATACGATTATATTACCGATCGGCCAATCTTCCGTATCGGTTCGTTTTAGCCTAACCCAGAAGCAACCGGCCCGGTTTGACTGTCTGGCAGGCGATAATATACAGCTTATTAACCGCAAAGAACCAGAAAAAATACGTTTCTCGGTTACCAATTTAAGTGAAGAGCCGGTAAAGGCGAAAGGGATATTCCGAATATACCAATACCGGTCGCTGCAGGACACGTTACGTACACTGGTACGTACCCGCGATTTCGACTCAGAACAAGAACTCCTTGTCTCTGTAGCTGATTTAAAATCCGGAAAATACCTGTTTCAGGCTGAAGTGAAAGATGCTAAAGGACGTAAAGCATTCTTTGACCAGGATGTGATCTTATATGAACCCAATGCGCGGAAACTTCCGGTGAGTACATCTCAATGGACACTACTCCCGAAAGATACCTGTAAAACAGGCGACGACTTCATTTTATATTACGGATCGGCAGAAAAAGACGTGTCTGTATTGTATCAGTTATTTTCAAATAACACGTTACTCGAAACCGGTCGTTTTGAATTGTCGGATGTAATAAAAAAAATTCAAATACCCTATAGCGGGACTTATTGGGATGAGGTCGGCCAGGTATTGATTTTTGTGAAAAAAGGATCGGTCTATGTTACCGAGCTGACAATCCATCAGCAAGTAGCCGATGACCGTCTATTCCTTCGGAAAGAAACCTTTCGGGATAAATTATTGCCAGGGCAGAAAGAAAGTTGGACTTTTTCTGTGACAGATATTAATGGAAAACCTGTGAAGGCTCAGGTACTGGCTGATATGTTTGACGCGTCGCTAAATATGATTTATCCGCATCGTTGGGATTTTGTATTTCCCCGGATAAGACCCGAGTTTTCTTTTAACTGGAATTTTTGGCAACCGCAAGACCGTTTGAATTTTAGCTGGGAGGCCCGGAATAATTGTCCGGAGCCACAATATCCCACATTGAATTCATTTGATTTTCTGAGGTCGGATGCAGAGCGATACTACGGATTGGCTACTCGCAGCCGGGTCGTTGCAGACGATGTTGTATTTGATGAAGCGGTGTCGGCGCCGGCGCCGGTTTCAGGCGCAACGGCTAAAAATGCAGGGCCTGAAAAACTTTCTCCGGTCGATGTGCGTACAGATCTGAATGAAACAGCTTTCTTTTATCCTGATCTGGTTACAGACAGCAGCGGAAATATCCAGATTCGTTTTACGGCTCCTGAAGCATTGACACGTTGGAATTTGATGTTGTTGGCTACCACTCCCGATATGAGATATGGACAGTTGAATGCCGATATCGTTACAACCAGGGAATTGATGATAAAACCAAACTTGCCGCGTTTTGTGCGTCAGGGCGATTCGCTGTGTATCCGTTCGGCAATATTCAATCAAAGTAAATCATTCCAGTCTGGCAAAGCTGTTTTCGAACTGTTCGATCCGGCAAATGATCGGATCATGCTTCGACGCGAAGCGGTATTTGAAGTGAAAGCCGGCGAAAACACAACAGTCGCTTTTTGCCTGGATGTACCGGCAGGAGCAGACTTACTGGGGATTCGCGTCACGGCAGCCACCTCACTTCTGAGTGACGGTGAGCAGCAGATTGTGCCGGTGCTGCCTTCTCGTGCGTTGATTACAGAATCAATGCCGATTTATATGCCTGGAAGCGGGACGCATACGTTCCGTTTTGGCTCATACCTCGACAATCGGTCAGCAACATCCGATAACTTCCGTTATACAGTAGAATTTACAGGAAATCCGGCCTGGTACGCAGTTCAGGCACTTCCTGCATTAAGTGAGTTAATAAACAGGTCGGCCAATGCCGCAATCAATTCATTCTATGTAAATACGCTGGCCTCGTACATTGCACAATCCGACCCCGGTATTCGAAAGGCAATCGGAGTGTGGGAAAAACAGGGGGGCGACCGTAAAACGCTGATTTCCGGCCTTCAGAAAAACGAAGCGTTAAAACAGATTCTCTTGAAAGAAACTCCTTGGATAATGCAAGCTACTACCGAAACTGAAAATATGCAGGCACTATCGCAGCTTTTCAATACGAACCGGCAGGAGCAAATTTGCGGGCAGGCTCTTGATTTACTCGCCCGGCTGCAAAACAGTGACGGCGGATTCGCATGGTACGAAAATATGCCTTCGTCGTTGTATCAGACTCTCCATATCCTGGATGCTTTTGCCCGATTAGTGTCTTTGAATGCTTTCGAAGCTCCCCAACGGGTAAAGGAGATGCAGATCAAAGCAATCAATTATGCCGATCAGCAGGCTTCAGACAGGGATCTTTTATGGGCATATGTGCGTAGCTCTTATCGCGATATTCCTTTTTATGGAAAATCGCTGGATGTACATAAAATGATTCTTAAATATTACCGTGCGCATACCGAAAATCTTAGTCTGTACGATACGGCGCTTTTGTCGTTGACTCTGCGCCGGTACGGATTTACAGCCGAATCGGATGCGATAAATGCCCGACTGCGAAAAATCGCGACCCATACCGAAACACAGGGAATGTTCTGGGCTAACAACCGCAATGCCTATGGTCCGACAGGCGAACTGTCAACGCATGTGTTGCTTATGACGGCATTGATGGAGGGCGGTGCTTCTGAAAAGGAAATGAATGAGATGAAGTTATGGTTGCTGTCGCGGAAGCAAACGCAGATGTGGGAAAGTGCCCCTGCTACCGTTGATGCGATCTATGGAATTTTGATGACCGGTTCATCCTGGCTTACCGATAAGACGTTGCCGGTAATCAAAGTAGATCAGGCATTATTACACCCGAACCCATTCTTCGCTTATGCCGATACCGTATATGATGCGCAAAAGATGACGCCGCAACTGGGATTGATTGAAATTTCACAGAAAGAAGATCATCCGGGATATGGAGCGGCCTATTGGCAATATTATGAGGATTTTGACAAGGTTCGCCGAAGTAATACCGGTCTGTCTATTGAGAAAAAATTGTTCAGGCAGATACAGAGCGCCGGCGAAATACTTCTTGAGCCACTGAACGGACCGCTGACACCGGGCGACCGCGTGGTTGCCCGTATGGTGCTGATCGCCGATCGTGATTATGAGTTTGTGACGTTGACCGATCAGCGCGCTGCCTGTTTCGAGCCGGTCGAACAATTATCCGGATATCGCTACCATCAGGGTGTAGGCTATTACCTCGAAACGAACGATGCTGCTACCAACTGGTTTTTTTCTGTCTTGCCCAAAGGAACTTATGTATTTGAGTATGCTCTCAATACTGCTCTGACAGGCGTGTTTCAGGATGGTATATCATCTGTTCAATGTTTATATGCACCTCAGTTTACCGGCAATACGCAAGGTAGCCGGATAGAGGTTAGGTAACATAAATGTAATTTGTCATTTAAATGTAACTTGTTTTTTTGCGGTTCGTTAACCCTTCAGGTTATCTTTGTCCGCTGATAAAATTTTAAACCATACCTATGCAGATTAAGAACACGTTCAAAGTATCGTTATTACTATTATCAGGTTTGTTGTTCGGACAAAATTCAACAGCACAGAGTTTTAAATCCATATTTGAAGCAGATTCAGTGTACCTGAATACAAATGATCCCGAATTGCTGGATCAACTTCGCAACATGCCGAATATCGAAGTCGGAAAAGGAATCACTTTTCAGCCGAAAGATAAATGGTATAAGCTTACAATGCGTTTCCGTATGCAGAATATGGTAGGATTATCATTTAATGACCATTTTTCGCTTGATAAAACGGAAGCTCAGGTGAAACGCCTTCGTTTGCGTTTCGACGGATATATCTATTCGCCGAAACTGACCTACTCAATTCAGCTGGGTTTTACTCCGTATGATGCAAAACCGTTGCCGAATGAAAATATGAATATCGTACGTGATGCGATGATTTATTATATTCCGAATTCTACCTGGAATATCGGTTTCGGTCAGACAAAGATCAAAGCAAACCGTGCGCGTATCAACTCTTCGAGTGCTTTGCAGTTTGTTGATCGTTCGATTGTAAACTCTGAGTTTAATATTGACCGCGATTTCGGATTTTTCGGCGAATACAATAAGCGCCTGTTCAGTGATTTTAATCTGGTTGCCAAAGGTTCGGTAACGAGTGGTGACGGACGTAACTTCCAAAGTGCCACCAATAGCGGCTTTGCGTATACCGGACGTCTGGAACTCTTCCCGCTGGGACGTTTCAAGGCATACGGCGACGTGTTTGAGGGAGATTTCGAACGCGAGCAGACTCCTAAACTGTTGATTGCCGGGGCTTATAGTTATAATGACCGGGCAAAACGACTGAAAGGTCAGTCGGGCGAATTAATTGCCGGCAAGCAAACTCGCGACTTATCAAACTATTATGTCGATCTGATTTTCAAATACAGCGGCTTTGCATTCTATACTGATTGGATGGGGCGTATTTGTAATGATCCCTTCGTCAGAGTGGATAATGAAATAGCACAGACTGTTTTTACCGGAAATGGTGTCAATGTGCAAACGAGTTATCTTTTTCCGAAGAAATGGGAAATAGCTTTGCGTAACTCCACATTACTGCCGGAAGAGAAGGTAAAACCACAGATCGGGTATGATTATTTTAACCAGTCGACATTTGGTGTAACCCGCTATATCCTGGGGCATAATCTTAAAGTACAGGCGGATGCCTCTTTTAATTATAAAAAAGGAATGGCCAGAGATGCCTATAACAGATATGAAATCCGTTTTCAGGTCGAGTTGGGATTTTAAGGAGTAACTCCAAAATATATCAGCGTCCGGATTTAAGCCAATAGCTTAAGGCCGGACGCTTTTTTGTGGAGTTCGGTTTGCTGTTGTGTCTGAG
>JAVWBH010000084.1:0-10183 GCA_036649595.1 Bacteroidales bacterium | reverse complement strand
GAGACTTCAGTAACGTATTCTTATTGCCCGTGGTGTGGAAAAAAGATGCAATAACAAAACACTGACCAATATGAAACCAGATAGAATAATTCAGTTAGAAGAAAAAGATTACCATAAACTTGTAACGAGCGCAACTCTTAATAACGAAGAAATAGAGAAGCGAGCTATAGAGATGTGGAAAGAGAAAGGATCATATGCCCTTGTTATTGAAATAAAATTCAATATGGGTAGTAGCTGTGACAGTTTTTATGATACGGATAAATTTCGATTTGAATCCTATTCATATGTTAAGGATTGGGGAGATAGTGGAAAAGATAAATTCCCAATAAGTGAAGTGCAAAAAAGATCTGCAATAAAATATGCGAATAATCGCTTAAACAATCTTGCGCAATCAAAGTTTGGGGATTTAATCACGTTTACAAACGACCTAAGAAAAGCAAAAATAGATTATAATCATAAAATATATAAATACAATGCGATAATGATTGTAGGATGGATAGTTGCTTTGATTTGTGTTATAATCCACCTATTTGAAAAGTAATCAACTCCTGATTAAACAAACATGATATGGTTGATATATTTAGAATAGTCTATGAAAATTCATTTTCTACATTCTTTTTTTTAATAGGAATAGCAATTATAATATCTGCAGCTCGAAGTAATAAGAATTCGAAACAAGAATGACCACATTATAACATTATGAAAAAAATCAAGAAGAAGACACGGAAGGATTACGTGAATGAAGCAATCGCCAATGGTGATATCGAGCGTCTTAATAAGATACATAGCGCGATGATATTATTATTCGCAGTAGCAGAAGGATTGAAAGGCGATGCAGAGGAAATTGAGGCTCGAAGCAAAATTGCGGTAATGGACATGAAGATGTGTGCGAATAAGCTGAGCAGGGCATTCGACGATTACCGGGCATCTTATCGAAAAATGGTAGGCAAAGAATCTGGGAAAGATCTTATCGAAGATTTCGAGAAGTTCGATAAAGAATTTCGGAGATATGCCAAAATCGAGGACATTTAAAAAAATAATGCATTATGCCGACACCCGAACAGATAATCAAGACCGTGAAGATGATGCGAGATGCGCAGCGAGAGTATTTTAAGACCAAGAATCATAATTTCCTGAAACAGTCTAAAGAACTTGAAAAACAAATAGACACCATGATAAGGGAATATGAATCGGGAATACAAACAAGTTTATTCTGAATAAAAACAGAGCATTATGCCTAATATCGAAGAATACTTCAAACGGAGACTGGCGAGCCTTCGTCTGACAGAAGAGTCTAATAAACGCATGGTGTATATGGATGGGATCCCGCAGTCGGTTCCCATCATATTTCCATCAGATAAGGACGACGCAATCGTCATCCCATACGTAGATCCGGAAGGAGAGCGCGCACAGTACATGAATGGGAAGAAGCCTCAGGACTTCTTCCGAATGCGTTTCCGAAAACCAAGGGAGTTCGAAAATAAGAAGGGCGAAAAAAGGGTAATGAAATACTCCCAACCGAAAGAATCGGAGATATATTCTTATCTACCACCGGCAATCGTAGAGAAGTATCGGAAGAAAGAACACATACGAACCTTGTATGTTATCGAAGGTGAATTCAAGGCTATTTCCGGATCTCTGCTTGGACTTGACTTCGTAGGAATCGGAGGTATCTTCAACTTCAAGGACAAAAAGCAGAATGAGCTCGACGAGTATTTAAAGAAGATCATCCTGAATTGCCACGTTCGGAATATCGTAATCCTACAGGATGCTGACTGTCGGCACGTGAAATATGAGCCGAAAAAGGATTTAGCGCAGCGTCTTCAGAGTTTTGCCAACGCAGTGGCACAATTCTACGAAATGTTGAAACCGTTCGATTTGGACGTTTATTTCGGCCATATCGACGATAAGTTTATCGACCTGGCAAAAGGTCTTGATGACCTGCTTGCCCTCGACGGCACCGATAGGGATAAAGTGCGCGACGAACTGGAGATGTTCTCGACCGGGAATAAGCAGTACTTTCAGTGCATTCCGATTTCAGGATCCATCAACGAACGACTACGGAAGCACTTCTATCTCGACAGTCAGTCTGTGTTTTACGAGCGGTACAAAAGTATCATCCAGGAAAAAGAGTTCGTGTATCTTGGCAGACGGTTCTATTTCGACGGGCAGAAGGTTGTAAATTCGATGCATCAGGACGCATTATCCTACTTGCGTATCGGTACCACATTCTACAAAAAAGTGTATAAAATCAATCCGCACAAGCAGAAGAAACACCAGGTTCCGATGTTAGAGTTGATTGAATGGAATATCGGTGAGATCAATCGAGATTACAACAACAATAAGACATTCCTGGCAATGATCCCAAAGTTCGACAAGTTTATCAACGTACCCTGTAATACCTCGGATTACCGCCGTATCGTAGAGTTCGAATACGAGGGTATAAAGAATCAATATTATAATTTGTATAACCCACTGAATCATTATCCGGTTGAAGGCGGTTGGAACAATATCGAGGCGTTTCTGCGGCACATATTCGGAAGCAAGAACACCAGTGGAGAAAGTCTCTATGAATTCGGCTTGGATTGGATCCAGTTATGTTTCTACAAGCCGACACAGAAGCTCCCGGTGTTATGCCCGGTATCACGCGAGCGAAATACAGGGAAGTCTACTTTCCTGCAGTTCCTGAAACTTATTTTTAAAGAGAATGCCGCTATTCTGGACAACGAAAGATTCACCGGTAAGTTTACCGCTCACTTTGTCGACAAGCTGATCGTTGCACTGGATGAAGGGTTCATCCCGATGGAGCAGAAGCTGATGAAGGAGCGTATCAAGAACTACTCTACCGGCCACACCATTTGGCTTGAGGGAAAAGGGACGAACGCCCAGGAAATCGACAACCATATCCACCTGATCATGTGCTCGAACGATGAGAAGAACTTCATGCAGATCGACGAAGGAGAGAATCGTTTCGCAGTATTGAAGGTGCACAAGCTCGATTCTGATAACCCGAACCTGTTGGCGACTATGGAAGAAGAGCTTCCGCACTTCCTTCATTACCTGGCAACGCGTGAATTAAGGTATGAAACAGGTAAGAGCCGATTTAGCTTTCACACATCAGTCTATGAGACGGATGCTTTGAAAGCGGTTCAGGCGCGAACGATCAAACCGTCATGGGGAGCGATTAAAGCATTTATCCGCGACCAGTTCGAGGAGTTGAATATGTCAACACTACGCTACAACACGAAAGAGCTTTGTGCTGCTGTCAATGAGAATCTGAAAGGACGTTCTATTATCGAGCGGGATGTATGCGATTATCTTGAGGATGAACTTGGTATGAGACGTTCGAAGAAGGGTCGATACAAGATCTTCAAAAAAGTGTGCAATACCGATTCGGAAACTGGTGGTGAAATCATCAGCAGGCCGGCAGAAGGCAGACCATTCGTGTTATCGATCGAAGATTGGTTTACACCTGAAGAACTTACAGAGATAACCTGTGGGGAACCGTTGGTTAAAGATGATCAGTGCAGCATTGATTACGGAAAATAAACACGGAAATTCTAAGAAATAATTATGTAAAGTAGTGGCTATAAAAGGTTGATAATCTTTTATAGCCACTTTTTTATTGATGGAACGGTAATTATATGTCATTTTGATATTTTTTGAAGGTCTGTTTTTGGCATTTTGCTAATATGCTATTTCTATACTAAAAAAAACACTGTTCCATTTGTTCCATTTTTATTTTATAGTATAATATATTAATATATAGATAAATAACTACTAGAAAAAGCGGAACACACCGTTTTTGCTCTGTTCCATTTGTTCCGCTTTTTCTTGATTGAATCCCTATTGAGTACAAAAAAGCGGAACACACTTTTAGAACTGTTCCGCTCTGTTCCGCTTTAATTGATTAATATATAATATGTTATAAAATGGAACAAATGGAACAGCACTTTTTAAATTTCAGTAGAAAACAAAACACTCGAAAAAACGCCTACGAATTAACAATTGACATTTTGCTTTGTAATCACCTATTTTTGATGTTGAATATTTACAAAAAGACACTATATGTATGTGTTTTTACTTTTTTTAGTGCTTGTTTTTTAGTATCTTTAAAGAAAGAATCACATTACTATACTATGGGAAAAATTGACCGCTTCAAAGTGCCGGTTATTGTACCGGCTATCCTTAAAGAATTCATCCAGTCGACACATAAGTCTATTATTATTACGCCGAAAAAGCGCGATTTCCTTTGGCTGCTTGTGAAACAGCACCTTGTTACCGGATCGGATCCGGAAGTAGCTCCAATACCAGGTCCGGATGAAGCTGTTATCTATATCGAATTATTATCTACCCGCAGTCGCCGTATCTGCTCACACACGCCGAGCAAGTATAATCCGGTTCAGGATTGTGTCCATGTCGATACGCTTTTCCGTAATTATTTAAGCAAGACCGGGCAGAATGTAATCGCATCACACCTGTACAAAGTTTTTAAAGAAAGTTTCCACAACTTTATGGCTGCCTCATTGATTGCCAACCCGAGCCTCTCATACAGTGCGGTTATTAGATCATTTATGGATATGTATGAGATTGACCAGGTGGCTATCAAGGAATCGATGCTGATGAAAAGCTGGCAGCGAGACTGGCGGTACAAGTGGCTCAACTCCCAACAACGTAAGATGGTGATTACCGGATTACCGTGCTGCCCGGTGATTTTTTAAGACAAAAGCGACAAAATCAATAAAAAACCAAGTTTTTTTCCTCCCCTTAATATCACAAAAAATGACAAATGTTATACTAAGTCCATTGCTATCCGTGTACTTTCCGAATACCAAAGAAACAGTCCGATTGCGAGCTGTAGACTCACCCCAATATTCACATTCAAGACAAGAATCAGATGCCGGAATACTGTTAAAGCGAACGATTAAGGCTACATTCCTTAGTGCCGATGTAGATAAGATTCGAAACTCAACCCAAAAGGTAATTGTTTCTGCCTTCTCGAATAGAGCTGTCCGCTACCATGTAGGAGAGTATCCATATCTTGCATCCATATCGCTTTCGGGAGGTATTCCGCATGTAACCATCACATTCGAGGCCCTTGAGCCTGTTCTATAGTCCCGATAAAAGTGATTCGTTGTTCTTATCATTGTACAACAAAAGATAGGACAATGCATATCAACGAAGAATTCATCACATCACATTACCTCATGCACAGTTGCGGATATCCGCGTATCACTGCCATGTTGGAAGCCGGGGGAACTCCTTGCGATAAGGAGATTCCGTCCGGTGTTGACCTCCAGTATCTGCATGCCGGTCAATTACTGACTATGCAGGCGAAGTTGGCTGCATCATCATCCTCCGAATACAATCCTTTTTCTGAACTACCTGAAGGAACTATCCCTGTTTTCAATATCACAGGGCTTATGACCAAGTATTCCGGGTACGACGACAACTGGAGATGGCATATCGGCATGGATGTAATTGCCGGATGGATACGCCAGGCATCCGAATCGGACAACGTATCCGGTATTATCGTACGCGCCAATACTCCGGGAGGTACAACCACCTCGCTTATTCAGCTCGAAGCAGCTATTCGGGCCTGTACAAAACCAAACGTCATGTTAATCGACGGCCAGCTTGCTTCTGCCGGTATCTATTTCGGGTCTTTTTTCGAGCGTATTCTCGCCGAAAATAAGATGTGCGAAATCGGATCAATCGGTGCGGTAGGCTCTATCGTAGATATGCGTAAGGCCGCCGAAAATAAAGGCATCGTTGTTCGCGAAATCTATCCGCCGGAATCGAAATATAAGAATCTAACTCACCGTGAGGCTCTCGATGGCGACGATCAGCGCATGATCGACGAAGTTCTTACACCTCTCGCGTTGCATTTTCAGAATATAATTAAGAAAAATCGCAAAAAAATTGATCTGTCGGTCGATGGTATACTCGAAGGACGAATGTTCTATGCCGACGATGCCATAAAATATAAGCTGATCGACGGTTACGGTACGTTGCAAGACGCAATTGCCTATATCAACGATACGGCCAATACCCGCAAGTCAGTCTCTACCATATTTTAACGAAAAAAGAAAAGAAATGAAGAAATGGATGATTCGCGTCAAAGATGTTTTGGCGCAAATGAACCTCGCACAGAAGGTTCAGGAAAACAAAATGACCTCTGCCGATTGGGCAGCCCTTGAGCACGAATACCAGAAATTGCATGGTAGCTCATTGAAGTCAGACAAAGAGGCCGATGAAGACGTAGAGACATCGCTGTCGGCCGATTTGCAAAACGAAATTATCTCATTCGTTGGTGTAGCTACCGGTGAAGCTGCCGAAGCTCCGAAAACTGCAGGCGAAGGTGTTCAGATGGCTATCAATGCCGGCCAACAGATCCAGGCGAAGGTTGTCGAGCAAGCACAGACCATTCAGAAGCTATCTGCTCAACCGGAATCAGCCGAAGGCCAATCGGTAGGTGTAGGCTCTCAGGCTGTAAGTATGGCTACCCGTGTGTTGGGATTCGCAGGTCACACGAATGATTACCTGTTCGGTATCGAAACTCCGGCATTCAAACGTGGTAATTTCTGGACGGAAATGACCGTAACGCGTAAACCGGTGAATATCGACGAAGTATCTCCTTCAGATAAGAAGGCATTCATGGCTGCTTTCAACGATTACCGTACCTCGTTCATGGATCGTTTCAAAACGGTTCACGAAAACGGCCTATTGGGAGCGTTAGACTTTAATAAGATGATGGCCGGACAATCGGTAATCGACTATTCCGGATTGGATGCAGCCGGGGAGTACATTACCCGCCGTTCAGACCTTATCATCGCGCACCTTCGCACATTGCCGAGCGTAGCCGGATTGTTCCCTACCATCTCGAATGTGCAGAACAAAGAGGTTGCTCCATCCGTATCATTCGGCGAATTATCGCAGGGCTATCGTAAGGGTGCGATCTTCAAAGGAAACGTCGATTTCGCAGCAGAAATCTACGGTGTGAACGACGTGATGTTCAAGTATGAATTCGATGATCTGATTAAGCTCGAAAAAGCCTACATCGGGTACCTGAATCAGAACGACGGCTCGAACGTGATCAAATGGGCGTTCATCGAGTATATCATGGTTCATTTCGCTACTCAGTTGCAGAATGAGCGCAACCGTCGCGCCATCGTAGGTGTTTCGGTTCCGGCTCAGTCAGTAGCGGCCAACCCTGCCGTATTTGGTGCTGATGGAATCCTGCGTGCTATTCAGAAAAAAGAAGATGAATTCAAGGTACTTCCGTTCGATACGGGCGTATATACCGAGGCAACGATTATCGATACAGTCGAATCGTTCTGGGATCAGGTGGAAGAAACGCTGTTGTCGATGGATGGATACAAGCTGTACATGAACGCGAAACACCGTCGTATGTACACACGTGCCTTCCGCGAAAAGTACGGTAAGGACAACGATTTTACCGGTGTAAACGGAGGTCTGCAGGATGTGAATCCGGATTCTATCGTCTGGGTTCCAAATATGGCATCTACTTGCTACAAAATGTGGATCACACTTCCGGGCAATATCTGCTTGCTCGAAAATAAGCCAGGTGAAATGACCGGGTTCTATTTCGAACGCGATTTTGAAACGGTAACGGTTCAGAGCCGTTGGAAAGAGGGTGCACACGTCAAGGTGGCAGGTATCAAGTACGAATCACGCGCGAAATTGGAAGCGGCAGGACGTGCTGATCAGTATTTGTTCACCAATTTCCCTGCAACCGAACTGGAAGCCGGAGCGGTTAAAGTTCCGGGTAAAGACAACGACTTGTTCGTAACGTCGGCCAATACCGGTGCTACGGCGATCACATCTATCGATAACGCTTCTCCGGAACGTGTATACCGTATTGTCTGCGGAAACATGACAAATGCAACTACGATCGCTAAGGCGGGTAATTTTGCCAGCATCACTGCCGCATGGACTCCGAAAGCCGTAGGCGATTGGATTGAGCTGTATGCCGAATTGGAAGACTATACTGTCACCGTTGATGGCCAGTCGATAAAACGCACCCGTGCAACCGGCAAGTTCCTCGAGCTCGGCCGTTCGGTAACTGCGTAATCGCATATTGTATATTATAAACTCGAAACGGGCAGGGATTCTCTCCCGTGCCCGTTTCTTTATTTAAATCATATATGAAAAAGAATTTTAAAAAAGTCGCAGCAGCAGACATCAAAATCGGTCTGAGAAAGCGATTCTATCTCGCCAATGTGCGCGATATCGATATGGAGAAATTCCCGGCTGCTGTTGCCGGTAAGATAGCCACAAGTCCTCTTGGTGAAGCAAAAAAATGGGTCTATGTGGATTGCGATTCAATTACTCCTTCATGCGGAGCCGGCGATGTAATTTATAACGGGAAGAAGACCATTACCGCCTTGTGTGACGGTATGACCGCCGACCGATTAGAATGGATCTATGCCAATGTTGGAGAAGAATTCGTAGTCGTATATACAGATCAGATTTCCGGCAAGAAAATTCTTGCAGGTGGCCCTCTTGGTGGATTGCGACTTACCTATGATAACCTCGGTATTATCGACGGTAAAGCCGGTGTATCGTTCAAGCTCGAAGCACAGGAGTGTCCTGAGCCGTTCTATTATTACGAAGGAGACACCCCTATAGAAGAAGATGTAGTATGAATATACGCGAAAAAAACAGAGCAATTGTCCGTCTTACGGCGGACATTGCTCACTTCGATACAGACCGGGAATTGCTAGCGTCTATTACGCCGATGCATACTTCCATTACCGAACAGACGAATCGGTTTACCAAGCCGAGAGTGCATGCAAAAATCATTTGTGAATTGCTCAACCATGTAGCTCCGGAAGAAGTATTCAAAAACCGATTACCGAAATCGGCTCCTCCGAAGGAAGATCAACAGAATAAACCAACTATGGTTGATCTTGTTAAATCTGAACAGCAGGATCCACCGAAGGAAGATCAACAACCTGAGCCACCGTCCGAGGATGAACAGCGGGATCAACTGAAGGACGAGCAACAACCTGAGCCACCGGCCGATGATGAACAGCAGGATCCACCGAAGGAAGATCAACAACCGGAGCCTCCTGCACCGAGTAAAAAAAAAGTAAATATGAAGAGTTCCCCGGAATAGCCTGGAATGATTCCGAAGCACCGGATATACAGATGTGCGTACTCCTGTACGACGATCGTATCCGGTGTTTTCATACCCTGCAAGCTCTCGACGCGCTTGTAGATGACAATAACGAACACGCAGTGCAGATGATAGACGCCGCCATTCGCCATAAACAGGCCGATGATGAGCTTATCTCATATCAGCGCGATAAGAAGTTTCTTCTTATTCATACGTTTACGCAGCAGCGCGATTTCTACCGATCGCAATACGACGAGCTTCTGAATTTATGTCGCCAATATCCGGATGAGTTCATGGCTGAAGTTACCAACGTCAACAAGTCGCTCACGCGTTACGCTCTCTGGATTTCGGAAGGCCGTCAGAAATCCCCCGAACAACTCCAGTCGTGGCTCCGGAAAGTGGAGCTGCTGAAGCAGAAAAAACAAGTGATGTCCGACCTTTTGCGTCGATGATCTCGAAAATCCCGAATGTGATTCGCATTCGGGATTTTTCGTGCCTATAACCACCGTTTTTGTCCTCATATCCCTCGGATTTTGGGAGTATTTTTATTGTGCAATACCTAACATTCTGATAATCAATGATTGCTTTTTGTTTCAGAAAAATAGCAATTTGTTAGAGTGACACCGAGGCCCAACCCACTGGTTCGCCCGATTTGGGAGCAAAAAGCCCAAAATAGGGTATTGTGATTGCAATAATTTGACAATTAGTTACTTAAATCTCTAAAAATAGTATGCTAAACGACGTTCGTAAGCTACCGGTTAATGTGCTCGAATCTTTTCTTTCCACCCGCGATGCAAAAGCGTGCGGAATCCCGGAGCCGGTCGCGAATTATATACTAGAGCTTAATTTCGCCGCCAACCTGTACCGAAAGGAACCATCCATCCAGACGGCGGCTAAGCTCCTGCATAAAGAATTCCCAGGCATATCGATTAGTACCTGCCGCCAACGCGTATTCGATGCCATCAACTACCTGAACACCGATTGCACCGTTACGGCCGAATCATGGAATATGTATTTCGCCGACCAGATGATGGAGATGCG
>JAVWBH010000083.1:864-10238 GCA_036649595.1 Bacteroidales bacterium | reverse complement strand
AAAATCTTTGACACAAAAAAAAACGCTCGCTTCCTGACATTTGAAAGCGAGCGTTTTTTATGACTAAATTTTTATCCGGCATTATTTTTAGAAAAATGCGAACAAAGATAAAGGAAAAAGAAAAGTGATTTTACAATTTAATAGTTAAATTACAAATTGTTTAGCTTTTTATTTTTATTCTGTGTCATTCCGTTACTTATTTCTATATTTGCTAAAATCAGAATTATCACTGGAAAGTGTTCATCCTAAAGAAATCCTCACTTTAATATATATTCAGATGAAAAGAGACGACATTATTTTCGATATTATCGCAAAAGAAAAGCAACGTCAGCTGAAAGGCATCGAGTTAATCGCTTCTGAGAATTTTGTAAGCGATCAGGTAATGGAAGCTATGGGCTCTGTATTAACCAATAAATATGCCGAAGGATATCCGGGCAAACGCTATTACGGAGGCTGCGAAGTAGTAGATCAGAGCGAGCAGATCGCAATTGATCGCCTGAAAGAAATTTTTGGTGCTTGCTGGGCAAATGTGCAACCTCATTCGGGAGCTCAGGCCAACGCGGCAGTATTTTTGGCGGTATTAAATCCGGGCGATAAATTCATGGGATTAAATCTATCTCACGGAGGTCATCTTTCTCATGGGTCACTGGTAAATTCATCCGGTTTGATCTATACTCCTGTTGAATATAACCTAAATGAAGAAACCGGTCGTGTCGACTACGACCAAATGGAAGAGATCGCTCTACGCGAAAAGCCGAAAATGATTATTGGCGGCGGATCTGCTTATTCGCGCGAATGGGATTACAAACGGATGCGTGAAATCGCAGACAAGGTTGGTGCGATTTTATTGATTGACATGGCACACCCTGCCGGACTAATTGCAGCCGGACTTCTTGAAAACCCATTGAAATATGCACACATTGTTACATCTACTACCCACAAAACGCTTCGCGGACCACGTGGTGGTGTAATTCTGATGGGCGAAGACTTCCCGAACCCGAAAGGACAAAAAACACCAAAAGGCGAAATCAAAACGATGTCTGCTTGTCTTGATTCGGCGGTATTCCCGGGCATTCAGGGCGGTCCACTGGAACATGTGATTGCTGCTAAAGCGGTTGCTTTTAGTGAATGCTTGCAACCTGAATACAAAGAATATCAGAAACAAGTTCAGAAAAATGCAGCCAAACTGGCTGAAGAACTGATCAAGCGCGGCTTTAAAATCGTATCGGGAGGAACAGACAACCACTCTATGCTGGTTGACCTGCGTACCAAATATCCGGAACTTACGGGTAAAGTTGCAGAAAAAGCATTGGTTGCGGCAGATATCACCTGCAATAAAAACATGGTGCCATTTGATACCCGTTCTGCTTTCCAAACCTCAGGTATCCGATTAGGCACCCCTGCCATCACTACACGCGGAGCGAAAGAAGATCTGATGGAAGAAATTGCAGAAATGATTGAAACCGTTTTATCAAATCCGGACAACGACCACGTAATTGCGTCTATACGCGATCGTGTAAATTCAACAATGGAAAAATATCCGCTATTTGCGTATTAATCCGGTAAATTAATTGTATAAATAAAATCCTTCCGAAAATATCAGCAATGATTTTCGGAAGGATTTTTTCGTTATCCTGTATTTGACTGAATAAAAATAGTTTTTAAGCTACCCTCTCTTAAAAGCCCCTATACCCGCATTGAAAATGCCCTATACCCTCGTTGAAAAACCCTCCGGAGATCCGCTCCATCGGCTCCGGAGATCCGCTTCGACGCCTCCGGAGGAATCGAAGCAAATCTGCGCAGGCGACGGAGCGGATCCGCGCAGGCGATGAAGCGGATCTCCGGAGCCGACACAAACCCCACTATAGGAAGAAATAAACAGGAGTAAGGGGAACCTGATTTTTAACCGATCGGGAATTCAGAAAATAGATTTGTGGGTATAACAACAGAAGGATTAAACGGAGACTAAACAAAAAGAGCCCGGTGCAATACCCGGGCTCACTCTTATATAAATTAATTATCCGACTTTTGAGGTTCACGCCATTTTTGTGGACATACCCTCCTTTAACATCTTCAGATACCGACTCCTTTTTAGAAAGGAAGATCGTCTGTTGAGTTATTTGAAGCCGGCTGTTGTGGATTGAAATATTCCTGCGGAGGGAACGGAGCTGCAAAAGACTGTGTTGCACCTTCCTGAGCGGCAGCCTGAGCACGATCAACTTTCCATGCACGCACATCCGTATACCAACGACCATTAAACTCGCGGCTTTCGATATCGATACTTACAATCAGTTCTTCTCCTTCACGAATAGCAAACTGATCAACTTTATCACCCCATGCATTGAAACAAACTTTTTTCGGGTACTGAGCTTCTGTTTCCAGGATATAGTCCTGTTTTTTCCATTCACCTTTTGCACTTGTTCCGGTAACGAGAGGCAATACCTGAATAATTCGTCCTTTAATTTCCATAATCGTTTTCTATATTATATTCTTCGGCAAAGATAAAAAATTATCAGTTTGAAAACACTTTCAAAAAACAAGATAATTCCGAAAAGGTCTATTTAGCACAATTAATGCATCTTTGTGGCTATAATTAAAATAATTATCTCAAAAAGTAATAGGTTGAATCCTTTTTATTGTTTCCTTTAATGGCGTAAAAAGCAGACACCATTTTTTTAAGGTGGTTTCAGGTCTGTTATCAGAACAAAAGTAGAAGAGAACTGTTTTAAATAAAAAAGTAATAATTCGGGGCTTTAACGTTAAGAATTTTGGATTTCGCGTTATATTTGCGAATTATTACAATTAATATTCCATAAATGAGAGAAAAAGATTCATTGGTACAAAAGATTGTTGAAGGATTACAAGAAAAGAAAGCAAAAAACATAGTCGTAGCAGATATGACCGAAATAGACGACGCTACTTTCCGTTATTTTGTTATCTGCCAAGGTAACTCTACGACACAGGTAAACAGCATAGCAGAAAACATGATCGATTATGTGCGGGAAGAAGGCGGAGTACGCCCATATGCTTATGACGGATTTAAAAACAGTCAGTGGATCGCGGTTGATTACGGTGATATTATTGTACACGTATTCTTACCCGAAACCCGTGAGTTTTATAAAATAGAACAACTTTGGGCAGATGCCAAGTTGACAGAGATTCCGGATCTCGATTAACCGGAGAATTAACAAAAAAAGATTTATTTCATATAACGCTTGATCTATGGAGAACAAAGACCAAAACCCGATTTTAGGCAATAACTCGGGAGGTAAAAAGCCAAAATTCTTTAAGTTCAATCTCTATTGGATGTATTCGATCATCGCCATATTGCTGATCGGTTTATATATGCTCAACGATAATTCGATGACAAAAGAGATTGGCTTTACCGAGTTTGAGAAAATTGCCAAAAGCGGAGGTGTTGAAAAAGTAGTAGTGATCACTAATAAAGATCTGGTAGAGGCTTATCTTACAGATAGCGCGGCTCAGCAGATATTTCATACTAAAACGGAAAAAATCGGAAAAAACCCGATGATCACCGTTAGTATCCCGTCTGCCGATAAATTTTCGGATGCAGTAGACAAATGGAGAACGGAAGATAATTTTTCGGCGGATGTCCGTTATGAGAAGAGCAGTGACTTTTCGGATCTGATCTGGACCTTCGGACCATTCCTGTTATTTATCGGATTTTGGTTTTTCCTTATGCGCCGTATGTCCGGACAAGCCGGCGGCGGAGGCGGAGTCTTTAATGTAGGAAAATCAAAAGCTCAGCTTTTCGACAAAGAAAGCGGAACGAATGTTACGTTTAAAGACGTTGCCGGTCTTTCGGAAGCAAAACAGGAGGTTGAAGAAATCGTAGAGTTTCTTAAAAACCCGAATAAATATACCGAACTGGGAGGTAAAATCCCGAAAGGCGCGCTTTTAGTAGGCCCTCCGGGAACCGGAAAAACTTTGTTAGCCAAAGCAGTAGCCGGCGAAGCAAACGTGCCGTTCTTTTCTTTATCAGGATCGGATTTCGTAGAAATGTTTGTCGGAGTGGGTGCTTCTCGCGTACGCGACTTATTTCGCCAGGCCAAAGAGAAAGCTCCGTGTATTGTTTTTATCGATGAGATTGACGCGGTAGGACGCGCTCGCGGCAAAAACCCGAACATGGGGTCAAATGATGAGCGTGAAAACACGCTTAATCAACTTTTGACTGAAATGGACGGATTCGGATCAAACAGCGGTGTAATCATCCTTGCGGCAACAAACCGTGCGGATATCCTGGATAAGGCGCTTTTACGTGCCGGACGTTTCGACCGTCAGATCTACGTAGAATTACCCGACCTGAATGACCGAAAAGAGATTTTCCGCGTGCATTTGCATCCGATCAAAATGGATGAAACAATTGATATTGACCTGTTGGCTCGCCAAACTCCCGGATTTTCGGGGGCAGACATCGCAAATGTTTGTAACGAGGCGGCTCTTATTGCAGCACGCCGCGGGAAAAACTTCGTACAACGTCAGGATTTCAATGATGCGGTAGACCGTATCATCGGCGGATTAGAGAAGAAATCCATGATCATGACAAACGAAGAAAAGTATTCAATTGCGATCCACGAGGCCGGCCACGCTACCGTAAGCTGGTTTCTTGAGCATGCCGCTCCTCTGGTTAAGGTAACCATCGTACCACGCGGACGCGCATTAGGCGCAGCATGGTATCTGCCGGAAGAACGCCAGATTACAACCAAACAGCAGATGCTCGACGAACTATGTACTACATTAGCGGGACGCGCTGCCGAAGAAGTCTTTTTAGGCCGTATTTCCAGCGGAGCTGCAAATGACCTTGAGCGCGTTACCAAACATGCATACGCCATGATTATATATTATGGTATGAGCGAGAAGCTGCCAAACGTTTCCTATTATGATTCGAGCGGTCAGGAATATGGATTTACAAAACCATACAGCGACGATACTGCTCAACTGATCGACAACGAGGTGCAGGAGTTGATTGCCGGACAATATGAACGGGCAAAAGAAATTCTTCGGAGCAAGGTAGAAGGTCACCAAAAACTAACCAACATATTGGTTGAACGAGAAGTGATCTATACCGATGACCTGGTAACTATTTTCGGAAAGCGCCAATGGGCAAGCCGGACGGATATTTTGATAGCCGATGAAGAGAAGAAAAAAGCCGATGAGGCTAAAAACGCGGCGAAAGCACAAGCGGCTAAAACTGAAGAAGCTAAAACAGAAGAAACGGCAACGGTAAAAGAAGCCGAATCTTCTAACGAAAATATCTAATGAAAAGCGGTCGGGAAAACAGATTTTCCGACCGCTTTTTTTATAAACAATTCCTACACGGATTGTTTTCTGTTTCGATTTTTAAATGGATTTTCTATCTTTGTATCACAAGATGTAAAGATACATTTTGTGGTACAACCTAATAAAATTTATATTTTGAGCAATTTGGCAACACGCGCCATTACGGGTATCATATTCGTACTTGTAATTGTTGGTGCTATTCTTAGCAGCCCATACGCCTTTATCGGACTGTTTGCACTTATAGCAGCTCTGATGCTGACAGAGTTTTATCAACTAATGAATAAACATCAGGGGGTAAAGCTTAATTTACCTGTTAATATTACAGGCGGACTCCTGCTGTTTACAGGAAGTGCCCTCTTCTCTCTCGGCATAGTAAAAGCTCAGATATTTCTTCTTTACCTTGCCTACCTGATTATTTTGTGGGTATCAGAACTGTATCGCAAAAAACCGGAGCCAATCCGCAATTGGGCATATGCCTTGTTAGGACAGATATATATAGCGTTACCTTTTGCTTTGCTAAACATAATCGGATTTTCGGAATCAACCTATAAGCCCGCTTTATTGCTTGGTTTATTCGTATTTATCTGGCTAAATGACACGGGAGCCTATCTGGTAGGAAGCCGTATTGGCAAACGCCGGTTATTTGAGCGCATATCTCCAAAAAAATCATGGGAAGGCTTTTGGGGAGGCATCGGTTTCGCCATGCTGGGAGGCTATCTGTTTTCTTTGATTTTTACAGATCTTACCATCTGGCAATGGGTGGGGTTCGGTGCGATCGTAGCCTTATTCTCTACCTGGGGTGATTTGAGCGAATCATTACTCAAACGGACTATCGGAGTGAAAGATTCCGGTAAAATGCTACCCGGACATGGAGGAATGCTAGACCGCTTTGACAGCGTACTCCTGGCATGCCCGGCTGCAGTTATCTATCTTGAACTGATTCTTTCACTTTAAAAACTCAGTCCTGATTCCAGATGCGCCAGGCCTCTACAGCCTGTCCTTCTAACATTTCAGCGCCATTTTTAATGCAGGCGCCATATTCCTTAGCCGTACGCAGAAAAGCCGTCTCGGCAGGATTATAAATCAGGTCAAAACATATATGCAATGCCGTTATTCCCTCATATGGGAATGACGGTTTTTCATTTACATGCGGAAACATCCCCAGCGGCGTCGTATTTACAATCACGCTATGGCGCCGTATGATTTCAGGAGTAAGCATCTCATAGCTTAACACCCCTTCGGCCGGATACCGCGAAACATATTGCGTCGTAATCCCCAATTTATGCAATGCATAAACAACCGCTTTGCTGGCGCCTCCGGTTCCTAAAACCAATGCATGCTGATGAGATGAATTAAGCAGCGGCTTAATTGAATTCTCAAAGCCTACCACATCCGAATTATACCCTACTAGACAGCGCATGCCATCCCGGTTTTCTACCTTAATCACATTCACAGCCCCGATTTCACGGGCACCCGGATCAAGATGATCCAAAAACCGGATCACCTTTTCTTTATAAGGTATTGTCACGTTCATACCGATAAGCTCCGGATAAGAATCAAACAGTTCGGGAAAGCTATTCAGATCCGGCAAATCAAAATTCAGATATTCCGCATCAATATGCTCATTTGAAAACTTATTCATAAAATATCCTCTTGAAAAAGAATGAGTAAGAGGATGCCCCAACAATCCGAATATTTTCATCTATTTTATTATCTAAATGGTTAAATCCAAAAATAACCAGATTTCAAGTACCAAACGCCCTTAAAAACAAATAAATTTAGTTTTTGAAATTATTTATTCGTATATTATATATTAAATTTGTCTGACAGGTTTTAACATACATATTGATTATCAACACCTTTCATTATTTTCTTTTTTTATACACATCCGAAAGATTTATAAACAATAGCGTAAAACAAACTAATAACAGCTTTATGAGCAAGAGATATCTTTTTTTAGCAACTCTCATCACTATTTTCTACTCGTTTTTATCTGCTCAATCTACAGAAAAATCTTTTAAAATTGTTCTTGACGCCGGCCATGGAGGAAGAGACCCGGGATGCATAGGCCCGAATCGTGTCAAAGAAAAAGAAGTCAATCTATCGGTCGCATTAAAGCTCGGACAGCTTATCGAAGCAAACCACAAAGATGTAAAAGTTATTTACACCCGGAAGACAGATGTGTTCGTACCATTGATCGAACGTACGGAAATCGCCAATAAACATAAAGCCGACCTGTTTATCTCAATCCATGCGGATGCGGTTCCACGGAAAAATGCAGCAGGTGCATACGGAGCGGGGACATTTACACTTGGTACTGCAAAAACAGACGAAAACTTAGAAGTAGCGAAGCGTGAAAATGCCGTTATCCTGCTGGAAGATGACTATCAGACCAGCTATCAGGGTTTCGACCCGAACAGCGCAGAATCTTACATCATGTTTGAAACGCTTCAAGGGACGCATCAGACTCAGAGCATTCAGTTAGCCTCATTGATTCAACATGAGTTCAAAAACCGGGCAAAGAGATATGACCGTCAGGTACGTCAGGCTCCTTACCTGGTATTAAAAACAGCGGGAATGCCTGCAGTTCTTGTAGAAACAGGCTTTTTATCCAATCATAACGAAGAGAAATTTCTGGCTACCACCGAAGGTAAAAACAGGATTGCAAATGCCATCTACCATGGGTTTCGCAATTACAAAGATGCTTTTGACCGGCACAATGGCATAACAGCCTCTATCCCGGACAATAAAATAATCAGCCAGCCTGTTTCTGAAAAGGCAACTGCGCGCCCCGTTTCTTCGACGGAAAAGAAAATTATTGCCTCCGCGAAAAACAACCAACAGGGGAAGATTGTATATAAAGTACAATTTCTTTCTTATCATAAAAAATTAAGTAAAGGCGCTCCCCAATTAAAAGGTTTATGGCCGGTAGATTATCACCTTGAAAAAGGAACTTACCGCTATACGTATGGCAGCAGCACAAACTTTTCTGAAATAACGAAAACGCAACAACAGGTCAGAAAGAAGTTTAAAGACGCTTTTGTAGTTCGCTTCCGAAACGGAGAAAGAATTACCCGTTAAAGGCTTTTATGGCTTAAAATCAAAAAATGAGGCATGCCATTAACGAAAAAAGTAGTTTCTTTGTATATTAATTAGAACAGATTCTGATATGATTCTTACAATCAACAGACAGATAACTTTTTCGAAAGTAATCAGGAGATCATATCTGACAACGAAAACGAATATATTCAAATGAAAAAATTATTTAGTAAGGAATTCAAAATCGGGTTAGTAACAATTATTTGTGCATTGGTTCTTTTCTTCGGCATAGATTACCTGAAAGGAATCAATATCTTCAAACCGGATAACTATTTCTACGCCAAATATAAGAATGTAACCGGTCTTGCCGTTTCTTCTCCGATCTTTATCGACGGATTTAAAGTAGGTCTGATCCGCAGTATCGATTATGACTACTCGGATCCGGGAAATGTTATTGTTGAAATGAGCCTCGACAAAGAATTGAAAGTACCGGCAGGAAGTAAAGCGATTATTAAAAGCGATCTTTTGGGTACCGCTACCATTGAATTGCAATTGAACAAATATGTCGGGACCAACCACGCCATCGGCGACACCCTGATCGGAACGAATGACCCGGGATTAATGGGGATGGTAACAGAAAAAATGTTGCCGCAGCTAGAAACCATGTTGCCTAAAATCGACTCAATCCTTACCGGATTGAATGACATCGTATCTCACGGTCAACTAAAGGAGACTTTCCAGCAAGTCAACCGAATGACGGCAGAACTTGAAAACAGCTCGCGCAACCTGAATAAAATGATGAAAACAGATGTGCCGGTAATTATGGGTAACCTGAAAACCATCACATCAAACTTCAGCGATGTCAGCAAAGATATTAAGGATATCAATTTCAACGAACTGATTACATCTGTCAACACAACACTGGCAAATGTACAGGCCATTACAGAGAAAATGAAATCAAAAGATAATACCCTTGGTTTATTATTAAATGATGAAGGTGTTTATCAAAACTTGAACAACACATTAAGAAATGC
>JAVWBH010000083.1:0-854 GCA_036649595.1 Bacteroidales bacterium | reverse complement strand
CTTAATGATCGATTTAAAGAATAATCCAAAACGATACGTTCATTTCTCAATTTTCGGAAAGAAATAATATTTTTATAACTCATCTTTTAATCAGAGGGCATGCCAAAAGCATGCCCCTTGCTTTTTTTTGCAAAACAAAAGGTCTGTTTTACAGTCGGGCCGTAAGTGTCTTATCTGCCCCTATACGCTGCTTGAAAAGCGCCTATACCCTGTTTGAAAAACCGTCCGGAGAAACCGCTCTGAGCTTGCACTGAGCCGGGCTCAACGGAGAGGCTGCGACCTTCACTATAGGGAGAGATAAAAAAGAGTAAAGGGAAGATTATTTTTAATCGATCGGGAATTTAGAAAATAGATTTCGGGAGGATAACAACAGTAGATTTTTTTTTGGGCATACCCGCTGATGATCCTTAAGCCGGAAACAAAGATCAAAAGAATATAAAGAATCTGTATTTCTTTATTTAGAATATAATCAGCATTCATTCAATATTCTTTAATTGCGCCAAAAGTGTGACAGAAGAATATTTCGTGCCGATAAATAAAAAAAGGATCTTTTATATATTACAAAATATGTCAAAATAGATTCAATATATTTCATTGATTTACAAGGTATTAAAAAACCTCGTTAACTACATAATTCCAAAGAACAACACTTTTAACAACTACTGATTCTCAACTACTTACACTTAAACTGAAAAAAGCAAGAAAAGACGGGTCTTGTTTATGAAAAAGTTTTTTGTGATTTTTGTCAGTGCAATTTATATGACTTGAAAAATTTGGTATTACTAATGAGTTCCGATTTCGTAACTTTATGGAAGAAATGTCTTGATATAATCAAAGACAACGTACCGGAGGCT
>JAVWBH010000082.1:4299-10264 GCA_036649595.1 Bacteroidales bacterium | reverse complement strand
AGATAATAGGTAAGAGGATGTACCAAAAGTGAGGGCACTCAAAAAGCCCCTTTTGGCACACCCTCTTACAAGTTTGTATATTGTCCGGGAAGGACAAGTTTTCAGTTGTCGTATTTTTTATAAGGTATACTCCAGCAGACGTTTTTTACCGTTTGTTTTCACTTCGATTTTTAGCGCCTTCTCATCAAATGATTTATTTTTGAATGAGGCGGATACGGCAGGAGCATTTTTCGCATCCTGTGTCGGATAGATAACGGTGATGAAACGAGTCGCCTTGTCTGAGTTCTTTTTATGATTGAAAGAAACAGAAGTACGTTCTACCCGCTTGCGGTAATCGGTCGATCTCCATCCTTCTTCTTTGCGCAGGTCTATTTTCCCATTTGCAAAACAATATAGTTTGACATTGCTGTTGCCGGCGTAATTGCTGGTAAGTGTCATCTTCTTCGGATCAACCTGTACGTCGCCTTCACACAGGTGGTAGTTTAGGTTTACCTCGCCTTGCGTCGGACCCACAGCTTCGTCAACAATCACATAATAGCTGTTGTCTACAAAGAATATGCTCCGGCGGTGGCGTAATCCCTCATAAGACGGATTTTCTGTAACCAATGTCTGAACATCACCTTTTTCATTCCAGTATTTTGTTTCCGATTGCGTTTTTTCAAGCGTCTTACCATTCAGGGTAAGGGTATTGTGCACTTTTGTCTGGCGGAACCAGTTACGCAGTTTCATTACCTCATCGTCGCCCGCATATACATATGCTCCGGAGTCCGGGAACAGATTTTTGCCGTTAAACCAAAGTTCGAAAGTTCCATTATCCGGTTGACAATGCCAGAATCCCTGCGGTCCGGCTTTTACCACCATTACGTTCGCATCTTCTTTCCATCCGTTACGGAATACAAAGAATCCGGATTTATCAAATGCCTTGCTCAGGTGTTGCGGTAGTTTTCCTTCTTTCCCTTCTGTGGCGAAATAGCGGATTTGCTCGTTTTGAGGAAACAGTTTTGTCCAGATCTTATAATTTTTCACTTCCGCTTCATGCTCTCCCAGTTTTGCATCGCTGAAACACGGATTACTGTAATCCGGGAAACAGATGTTGCTGTAGAAGGTGATCATGTTTTCGATCGTGTTCAGATAAAAATCCGGGAATTCATTTCTGAATCCGTTTACATCGGCCATAAATAAGGCTTTGCAGAAAATATTGATTGCAGCCAGGTGATAATGCGGGTCGAGCTCGAATTGACCTCCGTCGGCATAAACCTGTATTCCTATTTCGCGGTTGATGATTTCGATGCCGCTTTTTCGCCATTCACGTGCTTCCTTGAATTCAGGGAAGAATGTACCGGCATATACCATGCGTTGAGCTTCAAACAACAAGTGATTTCCCTGGTCGGAGTAATTCCCCATGATGTGCAGGGCGTGTTTGTGGTAGTTTACCAGAAACTCTGTCAAAAATTCAGGTGTGAAAGAAGGCGACGGGATGAAATACAAGAACTGGCCTGTCTGATCTTGCAATCGGTTACTCACCTCCAGCGGACGCCAGGCGAAACGTACATTTTCAGCATTGCCTTTGATTTCGCCACAGCTTACCAGTTCGTAATTATCTTTTTTGATATTCTCAAGGGGATTTTTTTTAATCCAGTCCATGTACTGGAAAGCCCATTCTTTCGCATATTTTTCATTGCCGGATGTGCGGTATGCCTTTCCCATCGGAGAGAACCACTTGTGGCGATGCAACTGCCAGCGAAGTTCGTTGTCTTCAACCGGCCAGTATTGCCAATTGATATCCTTTCCGTAATTGTAAGAAGGCTGGTATCCTTTATGAACGAAGAATGTATGTTCCATCGCATCATCGGCCCATTTCTGTTCTTTCTCCGAAATCGAAATGTTATTCAGGTCTACATCCGGATGATTGATGTGTGTGCGGTTGCGGTAGTAGTCGAGCAGAGCGGCAGCCGCCTCTTTGTCATTACCTGCATCATGGAGTGATTTTACTTTTTCAAGCCCCGGCTGATCGAGGTTGAGGAGTGAGAATACTTCGTTTCTTAATTCCTGGCTCATCAGGTTGCCGCCTACAGACAGGGCAACGGCCAGCAGAAGTGATTTTGTGCGCATGTTCATATATATAGATAGATCAGGGTGATAAAAGAGATTGCCCGGAACGGGCCGGGCAATCGAATATTCAATTTACAGGATTAATATCCCGGATTGTTTCTGTTTTCAAGTTTATAGTTGATCTGCATTTCATCCAATGGAATCGGGAACAACTCATGCTGTTTTTTTATGAAATTCTGACCGGCAGGATACAATTTTTTGATATCCGATTTGGCGTTTTTATTAAATAACTCCAAAGCTTCGCCCAAAATATTCCAACGGATCAGGTCAAATTTACGCTGTCCTTCAAATGCAAGTTCGAAACCGCGCTCCCAGTAAAGAGCTGTACGGAATTTTCCGGCCTCATCGCTGTCGTCAATGAACGAAAGATCATATACTTTAGGCGATTTCAGCAAGGTTGCATAGTTTGATGCATCAATCGGCGTAGCACCTGCACGTTCACGCACACTGTTTAACAGCGTCCATGCGGTAGCTGTCTGGTTTGTTTCATTGTATGCTTCGGCAGCCATTAAAACTACATCGGCATAACGAAGATAACAGAAGTTCACATCCGTATTATTCGGCTCTTTGTATCCTATCGGCATCCACTCGCGACGCCATTTACCCGGATACCAGTCTTTTCCGTTTTTATTTACGACTTTTTTATGATTGTAAAGTTCTTTATCCCACACATATTTGTAGTCGCAGATCATTACGTCGCGGCGGCTGTCTTTATCCTCAAAGAAGTCCATCCAGGCAGGAACAGCACGGAAAAATGCATTGGCACGTCCCATGAATTTGCCTGTTTCTGTTGGTTTGATAGATGGTGCGTCAACAAGCGGGCCGTTGTAAGTACCCCAGTTTCCGGCATCCTCTTTGGTTCCGTCGGGCGTATAGAATGCGATTTCGAAAAGGCTCTCTCTCGAATCAAGTGTTCCGTATGAGTTGTTTGCGAAATATGTTTTATAATCACCGCTAAAGAATCCGTGTGTACCGTTGGTTTGGAATTCTTCCCACTCAGCGATAACCGCTTCGAAATAAGACTGACGTGTAGCATCGTCCGGACGGGTAATCGATCCGTCCAACTGCAGGCTATATCCTGCGCGCTGCAACAATACACGCATTAAAAGAGCACGGGCAGCACCCTGGTTCGCTCTCTCCGTAGAGTTTGCGGCTGCCGACCATTTCAGATTCGTCTTCGCATAAGTAAGATCTTCGATTATCTGATCATAGATCTTTTCGCGGTTGGTACGTGGCTGATAAGCGTCTGTATAACTGCGGGAATAGGTTGTTTTGAAAGGTACGTCACCCCAGTATTTTACCAGGTCGAACGCTGTCATGGCACGCAAGAATTTAGCTTCTGCCACAAGTTCTTTCAACTTTTCGTCACCTGCCTGAAAATCTTCCATTCCTTCAATACCTTCAATCGTGTAGTTTGCACGGTCAAGGGTAGCGTATTTCGAGTTCCAGTTCAGTCGAATCCAGTCATTATTGGTTTTAACCGTATAATGGGCAATATCGCGACGGGTATTATCTGTCGATACACCCTGGATATAATAGGTATCGTCCGAACAAGGCATGGCCATTTCGAATTGCCCGAAGTGTTCCATTTTTGCCAAGCGGTCATATACTCCGATTACACTCATCTCGGCATTTAGGGCCGATACGAAAAAATTGTCTTTTTCGTAATATGAACTCGGGTTCTCTGTCAGTAGGTCCTGGCAAGAGGTGGTCGACAATAGCATTGTCAATCCGATGAACGGGATATATTTTAGGTTCTTCATTGTTCCAAAAGTTGATTAGAATGTTAGATTAATACCGAATACATATGAGCGACTGCGAGGATAAGCTCCAAAGTCAACTCCCGGAGTCAGCCCGTTGCCACGAGTCGAAACCTCAGGGTCGAAACCTGTATATTTCGTAATCGTAAACAGGTTACTTCCGGTTGCATACAGACGAAGGTTTGTAACATTAACTTTACGCATCCATTTTTTCGGGAATGTATAACCTAAAGTCAGGTTGCTCAGGCGAAGGAAAGAAGCGTCTTCAACAGCCCATGAGTGGATGTATTTGTCACCTTCTTCCATGTCATACCATGCAGCCAGCGTTTTTCCCTGGTTCAGGGCAGCCAGTTCGGTAGGATCTTTAATCACCTCTCCGTTTGCATTCACAGTGATCCAACGGTTTGAGCTATTGAATACTTACAGTGTGTTTTTGTTTGAGCGACCAACCAAGTTATTGGTTAGTTTGGTTGCATTAAACACCTCTCCGCCGTAGCTGAAAGAGAAGAATACGCTCAGGTCAAAGTTCTTATAGCTAAAATTGTTGGTCAGACCTCCATAAAATTTTGGAGCAGCATTACCAATTACTTTTTTATCGTTTTCATCAATCGAACCGTTTTTATCCAGGTCGGCAAATTTCCACATACCCGGTTTTACGTTTTCGCGTTTTCCGCTATATGCGACACCCTCTTTTAGAAGGTATGTTCCTTTTTCAGCATTGTAATCAAAGTCACTAACCTGATATAAACCTTCGGTCTTGAACCCGTACATCTGTCCGATCGGTTTCCCTACCTCGATTTTATAGTTCTTCAGGTTATAACCGAAAGAAGCTTCTTCAAGGAAGAACTGTTCGCCCGAAAGTGCGATGATTTTGTTTTTGTTATGAGAAATATTGAAGTTCGTTGTCCATCTGAAATTTTTCTTTTCAAAGTTCACCGAAGTGATCATCAGGTCAAGACCCATATTCTGAGTTGATCCGACATTACGAAGCATTGTGTTAAAACCAGATGATCCCGGTACTTTCGATGCAAGCAGCAACTGAGAGCTTCGGTTCAGGTAGAACTCCGGAGCAATGATCAGACGCTGGTTAAAAAAGCCCATATCCAATCCTAAGTTGAATGTTTTGTTTGCTTCCCATTTCAGGTCCGGATTCGGAATCTGATTTGGTGCATACCCCGGAAGTACTGATTCTCCGCTTGGGTAAGTGATCGAGTTCAATATTGCAAGAGACGCGTAACTTGGGATACGGTTGTTACCGGCATATCCGTAACCTGCGCGAAGTTTCAGATCCGAGAACAAGTCCAGGTCGCGGATGAAATCTTCTTCAGCGATACGCCATGCGGCAGAAAAGGCCGGGAAATATCCCCATTTATTGTTCTTACCGAATTTAGAAGATCCGTCTGCACGTACAGATGCCGTCAGCAAATATTTGTCGGCGTAGCTATAGTTTACACGAGTGAAGAAAGATAACATATAGTCATCATAATTTTCGCCCGATTGTGGTTTACCTGCAACAGCTCCTAAAGAAAGGTCACCCAGTCCGATATCATCGTTCGGGAAATTAGATGCACTTGCCTGGAAGAAACGTGTCCAACGAGATACATATTCCTGTCCTAACATGGCAGAAATATTGTTTTTGCGTTTTTTCTTCGTATACGTCAAAACGTTTGAAGTCTGGAAGCTTCCTGTTTCTGCATTACGGATAGATCCCTGGATGCTTGAACGTTTAGCCATGATAGAACGGTCGCCGTAGAAAATCTCATCGCGACGCGTCTGATAACGCATACCTGTGCTGTTACGGAAAGACAGGTCTTTGAAGATTTTGAATGTAAACCCTCCGTTCATCTGGAATGTACGGTATTCTTTGTTATTGATCTCTTCTTCTGCCGAGATCAACGGGTTCTGCATTACGTTACCGTCATCATCCGTTAATAACGGATCTTCGTCTCCCAACAGCAAATCGTCGGTACCGCGGATCCCTACTGTAGGGCGGTACTGAAGGATGTGTTGCATTTTATTGAAACGGTCGCCGTTTTCAGAGGTTCCCATTCCGTATACTTTCATCTGGTCGAAGCTGATACGTCCGTTGATCT
>JAVWBH010000082.1:0-4289 GCA_036649595.1 Bacteroidales bacterium | reverse complement strand
CTGCAAACGGTCTGTCGCTTTGTGGCTCATGTTGAACGACACGTTGTGCTTGTCGTTTCCGCTATATACCATGGCACCCTGGTCTTTGAAATAAGTGTATCCCAGGTTGTATTTCAAATCTTTGTTACCACCGGCAATACCGACACGGTAGTTCTGTGTGATGGCTGTACGGCCTAACACTTCATCCTGCCAGTCGATACCTTTACGGCCTCTGTAGTTTGCCGCGATATCTTCAAATTTACCGTAGTTCGTCTCAAATTTAGATGTGCTGCTGTTTGATCCGCCGATTGAACGTTCGTAATCCAGAAGAACGAATTCTTCAGGCGACAATACGCCGAGGTGGTTTGACAGTTTTTTTATACCCACATAGCTATCGAAGCTGATCGATACTTTCTGATCGCCTTTCGCTCCGCTTTTTGTTGTGATCACAACTACACCGTTGGCACCACGGGCACCGTAAATAGCTGTCGAAGAAGCATCTTTCAGGATGTCGATCGATTCGATTTCGGCCGGGTCGAGTGTTGACAGACCATCTTCGCTCGGAAATCCGTCGATGATGTAAAGCGGTTCGTTGCTCTGTGTGATTGAGATACCCCCACGTACGCGGATAGATACCGATGCACCCGGAGCACCTTCTGCCTGTGTAACCTGTACACCGGCAACTTTTCCGGCTAAAGCCTGAGAAACGTCTGATGTAGGGGTTTTAAGCAGATCTTCGCTTTTTACAGATACTACTGATCCGGTCAGGTCTTTACGACGTGCGGTTGCATAACCGATCGCAACAACCTCTTCAAGCTGTACGGATTTGGCCTGCATCGTTACGTTGATGACGTTGCGTTTGTTTACTTTTTCTTCAAGTGGGTTCATACCCACGTAAGTGAAAAGTAATACGTCTTTAGCGGCGTTTTCTACTGTAAGGGTGTATTTTCCGTCAATATCGGTTACGGTACCTACTCCGGCCCCTCCTTTAACGATTACATTTGCTCCGATTACCTCGAAGCCATCACTGTCTACTACTTTACCCGTGATGGTGAGAGATTGCGCAAACAGGTTTTGGCTGGCTATAAAGAATAAGACGGCCAAGGTTAACTTGAATAAGTGTTGCATAAGTGAATTACTTTATGTGTTCTAAAATTTAAGGTGTTGTTAAATTTTAATTACAAAAGAACATCGAATAAAAAAGAGCATTAGGCTGGATTGTTTTTTTTTTTTTCAATTTCGGATGGAAACATTGTAATTTTGTTCAATGAATTTTGAAAATGTTTAGACAAAAATGATAACTTATTAATTAATAGAATATTGCGATAGAGGTGTTAGGTGGTTAAATGCAGTAAAAAGCGAACATATTTCGCTATTTTTTCTAAATTATTGATACAAATTAAGTGCATTTGCTATTCTTGAATAGTTAAAATCATAGTATTTTTTATTAATTACGGATTTGAAACCTACTTATGATAATTAAAAAGAAAAATAAAATAAATTATAGCTGATACTCGGCTTTCTATTTAGCAGCGGACAGAGGTGATTTACGGAGAAGCGGACGCCAATCTCTGGGATATGAACAAAGTTGGGATCGGTTTTTACAAACTTGCCAAAACCTTTGATTTTGTCGGGTAAAAAGGCTTTGCAACGGGTTGAAATAAGTCAGACGGCAACAGAATCTTTAATTTTGTTTAGAAAGTCCCGTTTCTTAAACGGTTTCAAAATGTTTTTCGACAGCTTGAATATCGCAAGGGAAATAGATTTAGTATCTTGGCTACAGGGCAAAGAGGTATTTATAAAGCATAAATATTCAGCATCCGATCCGGTATAATTTTGAAAAATATACATACATATAATAATTTAGAGCAAGATGAAAACAAGAAGTACTCAGTTTATAACAGAGGCGGAAACAGCCTGGGAAGAATTAGGCGGCGGCGTATCCCGTCAGATTATGGCATATGACGGACAGCTGATGTTGGTAAAGGTGAAATTTGAAACCGGTGCGATCGGATCGGTGCATACGCATTATCATACGCAGGCCAGCTATGTTGCGGCAGGTGCATTCGAAGTGGAGATTGACGGTGAGAAAAAAATCTTGCGTGAAGGCGACAGTTTCTATGTAGCACCCGACCTTCCGCACGGCGTAGTTTGTTTGGAAGCCGGTATTTTGATGGACTCTTTCAGCCCCATGAGAGCCGACTTTCTGAAATGATTCGCCGGGCGAATTCTTTTACGGACAAAAAAATTAAGGCGTGCTTTTGGTACGCCTTAATTTTTTTCGCAAAGCGAAAAGCCTGTTTTATTGCCGGGCTGTAAGAGCCTTATTTATACTTTCTATACTCTGTTAGAAAAGCTCCTATACCCTGTTTGGAAATCCCCTATACCCACGTTGAAAAACCGTCCGGAGATCCACTCCGTCGGCTCCGGAGAGTCGCTTCAACGCTTCCGGAGGAATCGAAGCAAATCTGCGGAGTCTTCGAAGCAAATCCGCGCAGCCGACGGAGCGGATCTCCGGAGCAGTCACAAACCCCATTATAGGAAGAAATAAAGAGGAGTAATAAGAGTCTGGTTTTTGATCGATCCGGAATTTAGAAAATATATCCGGGAGAATAACAACCGAAGGATTAAACCGATATTAAACAAAGTGAGCCCGGTACAATACCGGGCTCACCTTATATAAATTAATAATTAATTTATTCGACTTTTGAGGTTCATTCCGTTTTTGGAACACCCTCGTTTTATTTGTCAAACCGTAAGTATTACTTAGCGGCTAATTTAGCTTTTTTCTTAGATACCATTTCATATGCTACCGGTACGGCAATGTACAATGTTGAATATGTACCGATTACCACTCCGACAAGCATTGCGAATGTAAAGCTTCGGATAGTATCACCGCCTAATACGAAGATACAAAGCAATACGATCGCTGTTGAAATAGATGTACTGAATGTACGGGCTAATGTAGAGTTCAATGCTTCGTTATCTACCTCTTTCTTATCGCGGTTCGGATAAATTCCGGTTACTTCACGGATACGGTCGAAGATTACCACGGTATCATTTACCGAATAACCGATTACCGTAAGGATCGCAGCGATAAATGACTGGTCGATCTCCATTGAGAACGGAAGGATTCCCCAGAACAAAGAGTAAACCCCGATAATAATAATTGTATCATGCGCTACCGAAGCAATCGTACCCACAGAGAATGCGATGTCGCGGAAACGAAGCAGGATGTAAAGACCCATTGCTAATAAGGCGAACAATACCGCCCACATCGCAGCCGTTTTGATATCGTCGGCGATAGCAGGACCCACTTTCTGGAAACTCATAATATTGTTTGCCGCAAATTCAGATTCTGTCGTTCCGGCCGGAAGCTGATCCTGGATACCCTGGTAGATCTTACCAATGATTTCTGCATCCACATTTTCCGCATCGTCATCTACTTTATAGTTGGTAGAGATACGTACCTGATTGTCGCCGCCGATCGTAATAACCGAAAGAGAGCTTCCTGCGAAGTTCGCTTCAAGAGAATTACGGATATCTGCTGTTTTAACCGGGTGGTCAAAACGAACGATATAGTTACGTCCACCTGTAAACTCAATACCTTGATTCAAACCGCGGGTAAAGAATGATACGAAACAAATCAGAATAGCGATTGCTGAGATGATGTATCCTTTTTTACGGGCACCGATGAAATTGAAATTCGGGTGAAGCAAGATATTCTTGCTGATACCGGTTGTAAATGTAAGGTTTTTGATCCATCCTTTTTCTAGCGCTGTTTCAAGGAACACGCGGCTCATGAATACACTCGTAAAGAATGAAGTAACGATACCGATCATCAATGTTGTTGCAAAACCTTTGATCGGACCTGTTCCGAATGCAAACAGGATAATACCTGTAATCAATGATGTTACGTTGGCATCGAAGATAGCAGAGAATGCGTTTGCATAAGCATCACTTACAGCTTTACGAAGATTTTTGCCTGAGCGCAATTCTTCTTTCGCACGTTCGTAAATCAATACGTTCGCATCTACCGCAACTCCTAATGAAAGTACCAAACCGGCAATACCCGAAAGAGTAAGAACGGCGTGGAACGATGATAGTACACCCATTGTAAAGAATAGGTTGAACAACAGGGCTACGTTTGCAATCAGACCCGGAATAACTCCGTAGATTGCCATCATATAAGTAAACAACAAGATCAATGCCACGATGAAAGAGATCAAACCATTGTTGATCGCTTCATGTCCCAATGACGGACCTACAACGTCTTCCTGAATGATGCGTACTTTCGCAACCATCTTTCC
>JAVWBH010000081.1:9336-10286 GCA_036649595.1 Bacteroidales bacterium | reverse complement strand
ACATTAATGATCTTTCAGAGAGGCGAATTAAAATGGCGTCAGCCGGGAGTAATGCAGGCAAATCAGTTAAAAGCTTTACTCGAAAAATATCTGTAGTCATTTTGATAAAACCGCTCTGAAAGATATTTCTTTGTAAATACATATAAACATATTCAGATGAGAAAGATCATTATTCCTTTATTATTATTCTGTGGCTTTTTCTTCTTTTCCTTAAGTGCTCAGGTACCGTTGCCGCAGCAGGCTAAAGATGGAAAAACCGTAAAAGTAGATAAAGCTCAGTTCTTGAAATATATCTATAATTTTGATAAGAATCCTCAGCAATGGACGTATGAAGGAAATTTGCCTTGCATTATAGACTTCTATGCAGACTGGTGCGGTCCATGCCGGCGGTTAGCTCCTATTCTTGATAAGATAGCAAAAGAGTATAAAGGCAAGCTGATCGTATACAAGGTGGATACCGAATCACAGCGGGAGTTGGCAGCGTATTTTAATATCCAGAGTTTGCCAACAATTGTTTTTGTTCCTTTAGACGGAGCACCACAGGCATCCATGGGATTACTCTCTCAAGATGATCTTGAAAAAATCATTGAAGAGGTTTTGAAAATATCTTCTACGGCTTCGAAAGATATTTGACTCTTTACAGATGTAAATAAGCGGGTGTTCCCCAAAAATGGAGTGAACCCTGAAAATCGGATAACTTATTATTAATTTATATGTGAGTGAGCTCGGTATTGTACCGGGCTCATCTTGTTTAATCACCGTTTAATTCTTCTGTTTTTATACTCCCAAATCTATTTTCTAAATTACCGGTTGATTAAAAATCGTGTTCCCCTTACTCCTTTTTATATTGTCCTATAGTGAGGTTTGCATCGGCTGCGGGGGGGCGCGT
Organism: Bacteroidales bacterium; assembly: GCA_036649595.1. Taxonomy (GTDB): domain Bacteria; phylum Bacteroidota; class Bacteroidia; order Bacteroidales; family JAUNSR01; genus JAUNSR01. The sequence continues at coordinate 9,397 of JAVWBH010000081.1, read as the reverse complement.
CTTAGCCGCCGCCGAGACGCCTGATCGGCGGCGGCGGGTACGCCGTAAAAATACCGGGGGG
>JAVWBH010000081.1:7983-9326 GCA_036649595.1 Bacteroidales bacterium | reverse complement strand
ATGAAGCGGATCTCCGCAGCCGACGGAGTGGATCTCCGGACGGTTTTTCAAGCAGGGTATAGGGGATTTTCAAACAAGGTATAAGGGCTTTCAAACAGGGTATAAGGGGCATAAAAAAAGGCATGCTTTTGGCATGCCCTCTCTTTTATCCGAATTTATCTATTTATCCGAATTTATCTATTTTTCGTAATTTCTCTTCATCGAGGATTTTTATTCTTCTGCCGTCTACAACCAGTATTCCTTCTGCACAGAAACTGGAAAGAGTGCGTATCGCATTCGAGGTAGTCATATTAGATAAGTTAGCCAAATCTTCACGGGCCAGATAGATATTTAATGTTACGCCGTCTGCTTCGGTACCATACTTATCCAATAAGAAAACCAATGAATCAGCCAATCGGCCCCGGATATGTTTCTGGGTGAGATTAACCGTTCGTTCATCGGATTCTCCCAAATCAGTTGCCAGTTCTCGTATAAAAAACATAGCCAGTCCACTGTTTTGTTTAATAAGGGCTTCGATGATGATCATCGGAATAAACAAAATAGAAGAAGGTTCGAAGGCGGCAGCTTCAGTTACATAAGGTTCTTCAGCAAAGTAAGCGCGGTAACCAAAGTATTGCACCGGGCTGACCAGGCGCATAATCTGACTACGTCCGCCGATCCCCTCTTTATAAATTTTTACTTTACCCTTAAATAGACACATAAGGTACTTCGCTTCCTCATTTTCATGATAAATGATTTCATTTTTCTTGAATTCTCTTAAAAGAGCATTTTCTTTAACCATGTGTTGCTCATCTTCAGAAAGTAACGCCCAAATAGGTTGCATATACGTACTTATGTCTGTGTCTATATTAGATTGTGTCATGAAGCTGTAAAAAAAATGTTTAACAACACAAAGATAGCAATTTTTACATCTTATTATATTTATTGCGAACAAACTTGCAGATTAGCAGGGATAAACAGAAAAAGGATGTCCTGATTTAACTCAAGACACCCTTTTTCTGTTTTATTTTGCGAATTTTATTTACCCATGCTTACTAAATAGCGTTCAGCATCGATTGCCGCCTTACAGCCAGATCCGGCAGCCGTGATCGCTTGGCGGTAATGTGTGTCGCAAACATCTCCTGCAGCAAAAACGCCCGGAATATTTGTCATAGAAGTATTGCATTGCGTGATAATGTAACCATGGTCATCTAACTCCAGATAAGAAGCGAAAATATCTGTATTTGGAGTATGTCCGATAGCCAGGAAGAAACCGTCAATAGGAATTGATACGATCTCTTCTTCTGTAGTTCCTTTTCTGCGAACGACCGTCATTCCCTCTACACCATTTTCACCATAAAGGC
>JAVWBH010000081.1:0-7966 GCA_036649595.1 Bacteroidales bacterium | reverse complement strand
TTTTTGATGCGCGGAGTTCATTACGACGTACAACCAGATATACTTTGCTTGCCAACTGAGACAGATAGATTGCCTCTTCACAAGCTGTATCCCCGCCGCCAACAACAGCTACTACTTTTTTGCGGTAGAAGAATCCGTCGCAGGTAGCACAAGCCGATACGCCCATTCCGGCATATTTCACTTCGTCTGGTAATCCCAGATATTTGGCGGTAGCACCTGTTGCAATAATAACACTTTCGGCTTCAATCTTTTTGTTTCCGTCGATAATTACGATATGTTTCCCATTGCATCCAAATTCCACTTCTGTTGCGATACCGAAACGGATATCAGCTCCAAAGCGCATGGCCTGTTTTTTGAGATCTTCCATTAACTCTACGCCGGTAGTTCCTTCCGGATATCCCGGGAAGTTTTCCACCTCCGTAGTGGTTGTCAACTGACCACCCGGCTGAATTCCTTCGTACAAAACGGGTGCCAGATTAGCACGGCTTGCATAAATAGCCGCTGTATATCCTGCTGGTCCTGATCCGATGATCAGACATCTGATTTTTTCAACTGTATCCATATTAAATTTCTTTATATTTAGGTTTGTTACTAACGTAAATCAATTATTTCCACATTTGGAAACTCTTTTTTATTGAAAACAAATGCAGAGTCGGGAAGATTAAGTCCCTCTCTGATTTTTAAAAAAGTAATGTTTGTATTGTTCCCTTTTTTATCTCTGATCAGAATAGAGGAGGGGAGGTTGCTTTTACTATCTAAGCGAAGAAAAATTTTTCGCCATGGCAAATCTCCGTTTTCCGCAACAAGTTCAATCTCATTGACTTCCTTTCCGTTTATCTTCCGGATGCCTTTGTAATTGGCATGATATCCTTTTTTATAGAGCCGAAGTAATGCAACCGGATTAATTATCGCAATTTCCTCTGGTGTGGGAGACGTGATATTTACTTCCTGATTGGATTTTAAAAATGACCATTGTGTCTTGCCGTCAAACCAGGTTTGCATATCCGGCATATCGATTACAAACTTCTCTTCTTTACTTTTTAAGATACCTTCAAAAGAATGAATTGTCTTTGATCCCGCTGTTTCATCTTTTAATAAGAATGAAGCCTCAATACCGGTACTGTTTTTAAATATTTCGGCACTCTTTTCCAGTAATTCGACCGCTTTCTTGTTGTTTTGTCCGCTTATACCGAATGATAGACACAGGGTAAAAATAAATAAAAATATTCTGATCATAATTCGGAGTCTGATTTAAATGAGATCTGCCCGGGCTCCGCTGTTTTTGCAGTCAGGCACTTAGACAGATCCGTACTAATGAGAAATTAACGCAGATTGCTCAGTATTTGTTCAAGATGAATATCATCAATAACCAATACCTGGCGGGCCTTGCTTCCTTCAAAAGGGCCGACAATACCGGCTGCTTCGAGTTGGTCCATGATACGTCCTGCCCGGTTATAGCCGATAGAGAACTTACGTTGAATCATTGACGTGGATCCCTGTTGATTACCAACAACCAGTCGGGCCGCATCTTCAAACATCTGATCACGGTCTTTCAGATCGATATCACCTACCTCATTTCCACCTTCGGGTACATATTCTGGTAACAAGAAGGCGGTCGGATATCCTTGCTGATCGCCGATATAGGCACTTACATGCTCTACTTCAGGCGTATCTACAAAAGCACACTGTACGCGAACTAAATCTCCTCCCTGAGAGAACAACATATCTCCGCGTCCGATGAGCTGATTTGCTCCCGGCGTATCTAAAATCGTACGGGAGTCGATCATAGAGGATACCCGGAAGGCGACGCGAGCCGGGAAGTTGGCCTTGATAATACCTGTAATGATATTCGTTGACGGACGCTGGGTCGCAATAATCATATGGATTCCCACCGCGCGGGCTAACTGGGCGATACGGGCGATTGGTAACTCGACTTCTTTGCCGGCAGTCATGATTAAGTCGCCAAACTCATCCACGATCACAACGATATAGGGCATATAGCGATGTCCTTTTTCCGGATTCAGATGACGGGATTGGAATTTCGCATTGTATTCTTTAATATTTCGTGTGCTGGCTGCTTTCAGCAGGTCATATCGATCATCCATTTCCTTACAGATGGAATTCAGGGTAGCCACTACTTTGGTTACATCTGTAATAATCGCTTCCTCTTCATCCGGTAGTTTAGCCAGAAAGTGTCGTTCGATTTTTGAATAGATATTAAACTCAACCTTTTTCGGATCAATCAGAACCAGTTTTAGTTGAGACGGATGCTTTTTATACAGTAAAGAGGTGATAATTGCGTTTAATCCCACCGATTTACCTTGTCCGGTCGCACCGGCTACCAGTACATGGGGCATCTTAGCCAAATCAATCATAAAGATCTCATTGGTAATTGTTTTTCCAAGTGCTACCGGTAACTCATATTTGCATTCCTGGAATTTCCGGGAAGCAATGATTGAGTGCATCGGAACCATTTGAGGATCTTTATTCGGAACCTCGATACCGACCGTCCCTTTACCCGGGATCGGAGCGATGATACGGATGCCCAGAGCAGCAAGACTTAAAGCGATATCATCTTCCAGACTACGTATTTTGGCAATACGTACTCCTTGTTTCGGTATAATCTCATATAGGGTGATTGTTGGTCCTACTGTAGCGGTAATGGCTTGTATTTCAATGCCGTAATTACGGAGCGTTTCTTCAATGCGTTTTTTGTTGGCATTCTGCTCTTCCATGTCCACATCCTTTTCAATTCCTTCATGTTTATCAAGTAGGTCGAAAGAGGGGAATTTATATCTGGACAGATCTAATGTAGGATCATAATTCTCAACCTGTACTTCTTCTACAATTTCATCTTCTTCAGGATGCCCTGTATTTACAATAAATTCGGCCTCTTGTTCAGTGGCTATAAATTCGCGGGGATGTGTTTCCTGAATTGGCGATAATGGAATATCTGCTTCACAAGCCTTTTTCTGGATCCAGTGAGGATTTTCATGTTGTTCTTCTTCCTTATCTGCTAATATATAATCGGGCTCTTTTACAGCCATTGGTTTAGAATAACCGAAAGATTCTACCGAACTCTCCTTAGGGGCAGACTTCGGTTGCATAATTTCTTCCTGCACATGATATTGGGGCGAAGTAACTTTAACGTTTTCTTCAGCCCGCGCTGTCACCTCTTCTTGCGGATATAGTTTTTGCACCATCGCTTTCTGTTCATCTTTCTTTTTATTCAGATTATTCAGAAAAGCGGTTAGGCGGGAAATATCCGGAAGATTAATATGAAATACATTTCGGATAAATTCTACGGCAGGCCGGTAAATCAAACTGGTGATGATCAGAAAGCTAACCAGTATAATCAGAAATGTTCCGAACCAGCCGATATTTGCTTTTAATAAAAGAGACATGTAATATCCATGGGTACCGCCCAAATAAATATAACTGTCTTCATAGCCTGAGATAAAGAAGAAACCAAAAAACAGAGATCCCCATATCAGGATGATGTTTGAATAGAAGAACAGAGGTAATAGTTTATATTCTTTGATCTTCATTAATTTCAAACCTGTCGCACCGAAGCAGACGCATAACATAAACGCTGAAATACCAATCCAACGATTGATGAATAGATCAGCGAGATAAGCTCCCACAAATCCGGTCCAGTTTTTTAACTCGTTCCGGACATCCGTTAACTGAGACAAGGGCAGATTTTCCAGTTTACTCTGATCTGCATCGCCCGTAAAGAAGAATGACAGGAATGAAAGAAAAAGAAATGCGGCAAACATAAGAATACACATTCCGGAAATAAAATGAGTCATTTCATTTCCCAGAAATCCTTTTATTCTCCGAATTAAAGAGGGCTTGGAAGAAGCATCTTGTTTTTCGGTTTTCTTTTTATTCATAAGTTAAATATTTTAATAGCAAATAATCCTCTTTTCAGTGTGTTTAGGAAAGAAGATCGTGAGTGTTTGCGCTAAAGAGCAAGTTGTACAAAAATAGTAAAAATAAGCTTATAAGTTATTTCTTCCAGAAGCCCGGCGTAAATAATAATAAGACTGTGAATAGTTCCAAACGGCCTATCAGCATCAGGAATGAAAGAAACCATTTACCGGCTGCCGGAACCATCGCAAAGTTACCCGCAGGCCCTGTTTCTCCTAGTCCGGGACCGACGTTGCTGATAGCTGTAACCGCCGAACCAATCGCCGTATTGAAATCGAGTCCCAATGTAACCAGAAACAGGATACTGAATACAATTAGCAGCATGTATACAAAGATAAATGCGAGCACTTTACTTACTAAATCGAACGAAAGTACATGTCTGTTAATACGTACAGGGACGATTGCTTTCGGGTGTACTTGCCGATAAAGCTCATTGACTGTATTTTTCAGTAATACCATGATACGGATTACCTTAATCCCCCCGCTTGTTGAGCCGGCGGAAGCGCCGATCGCCATAATAATTAGGGTTAAGACCCAAAAAATAGGCCCCCATGCTACATAGTTGGCATTGATACCGGCAAATCCGGTTGTCGTGAAGATGGTAATAACATGAAAAAGAGAGGCTCTCAGTGTTGATTCTGCGTCGGATGCCTGTCCGGTAAACCAGAAAGCCCCCGCTGTCATCAGGGTAAAAATAACCACAATGCTCAGATACCATCTGAACTCTTCGTCTTTTCCGAAACGATCTCCTTTTCCTGTGAGCAGAAAGTATACGAGGGTAAAGTTAGTTCCTGCAATAAACATGAATACGATTAGAACATACTCGATATAGGCAGAATCCCAATAAGCGATACTTGCCTGTTTCGTTGAATATCCTCCTGTTGCCAGGGTGGTGAACGAGTGGCATATGGCATCAAAAAGGTTCATCGGCCCAAGCCACAGAAAGCCGGCACATATCATTGTGACGGCAAAATAGATTACCCAAAGTCTTTTGGCAGTATGCTGAATGCGAGGTCGGATCTTATCGTGAGTCAACCCCGGAACTTCTGCATTAAACAATTGGATACCACCCGAACTGAACATGGGCAGAACGGCAAGGGTAAATACGATAATCCCCATACCTCCAAGCCATTGTATCAGGCTTCGCCAGAATAAAATACCGTGATGCAAAGAGTCTATATTTGATAAAATAGAGGCACCGGTTGTTGTAAATCCCGACATGGTTTCAAAGAAGCTATCTGTCACTGACGGAATACTGCCGCTCAATATAAAAGGGAGCATTCCGAAAAGTGAAAATAGGATCCAGGCAAAGGAGACAATAAAAAAGCCTTCTCTTTTGCCGATCTGATTCTCAAAAGATCTGCCATTATAGATTAACAGTCCGCCCGCACCTGCTGTAATTGCAGTCGATATCAGGAAGGCTTTTAAATCAGGTTCATGATAAATGATAGATATACCTCCCGAAAGAAGCATAAAAAAGGATTCGATCAGTAAAAGAATACCGAATATCCGACTGATAAGACGAAAATTAAAATGTATCATTTTTTCCGATCAATTGAATAGTTTTTCTATTTTACGAATGGCTGTATCCAGGCAAAATACCAGTACATGGTCGTACGGCATGATCTGGGTATTTCCGTTTACCATCATTCCCACACCATTTCGGATTAAACCTCCGATCGTAAGGTCTTTTGGTAAATTCAGATCGCGAACAGGCATCTGCGTAATGCGGGAGCCCGGTTTTGCGATCAGCTCGGCAACTTCGGCATTCGCTAAAGTAAGGCATTTCATGTTTGAAACGTCTGCAGCTAATAATAGTTGATAAATCCGGCTGGCCGTAATTAATTTTTTATTAATTACAGATCCGATATTTAAGTTCTCTGCCATCGAAATATAGGTCAGATTCTCAACTTCGGCAATTGTTTTCGATACCCCGAATCCTTTAGCACTCAGGCAGGCCAGGATATTCGTTTCGGAACTGTCAGTCAGTGCGATAAAAGCATCCACTTCGCTGATTCCTTCTTCTTTCAACAATTCCGGATCACGTCCGTCTCCCAGAATGATATCGGCGTCTTCAATGCGTTCTACCAGCTTCATGCTCTTCTCCCGATCCGTCTCAATGATTTTCACGTGCATTGAATCGGGTACGTAGTCGGCTGTGCGGATAGCAATACGGCTACCGCCCATAATCATTATTTTGCGGATATCCACCTCTTCTTTACCGGCAAGAATGCGAATGTCAGAGATATGCTCTTTCGTTGTGGTAAAATAAACCAGGTCTTCCGATAGGATCTTATCTGTACCTTTCGGTATAATGATTGAATCTTTGCGTTTGATGGCGGCAATATGATAGAAATCATTTCCGCCAGCCAGTTCGCTCAGTCGGTGATTTACAATTAATGCATTGTCACGGATTTTTACTCCGATCAGAATAAGGGCTCCTCCGCACAATTCGAACCATTGACGTACCCAGGTTTTCTTTAAAGCCGTGACGATCTCCTGAGCCGCCAGCATTTCAGGGTATATGAGTTCATCTACCCCCAGCTTTTTGAAGAATTCCTTATTTTCATCTTGCAGATACTCAAAGTTATCAATGCGAGCAAGTGTTTTTGCTGCACCTAGGTTGGCAGCCAGCATGCAGGCATTAATATTCTGACTTTCATAAGGAGTTACAGCTATAAAGAGATCGGCGTTTTTTACCCCGGCCTCTTTTAAGTCTTTAATAGACGTTGGCGAACCCGTTATAGTCATCAGGTTATATGAAGAAAGTTCTTCCAGCTTTTCCTCATCCGTATCCATCAGGATAATATCCTGTTCTTCTTTCGATAGAAGCTTTGCAAGATGTGTTCCGACAGCTCCAGCGCCGGCAATAATGATTCTCATTCTATTGTTTTTATTTCTTACGTTCGGTTCGTTGTCTGTTTTACTTACTTTACCAATTGGTATTAAGCGCCGTTTTTATGTGCTCTATGTCAATTCCGCAAAGTTCATACTGTTGTTTTACGGATCCATGTTCAATGAACTGATCCGGAATTCCGAGCCTTTTTACTTTTGCATTGTATCCGTGATCAGCCATAAATTCGAGAACAGCCGATCCGAATCCACCTTTTAATACACCATCTTCGATTGTAATAATCCGGCTAAACCGTTTAAAAATCGTGTGAAGCAATTCCTCATCCAGCGGTTTTAAAAATACCATATCATAATGGGCAATTGAGAGGCCTTGTTTCTCTGCACTTTCAATAGCCTGGATGGCATTATTTCCGATCGGACCGAGCGTCAGTACAGCTATATCCGTACCTTCTTTTAAACAGTATCCTTTTCCGACAGGGATTGCTTCGAGCGGGCATTCCCATTCTGGAAGCACACCGCGACCTCTCGGATATCTGATCATGAAAGGGCCTTGTTCTGCCTGTTGGGCCGTAAACATCAGTTTTCGGAGCCAGTGTTCATTGATAGGGGAGGCCACCGTCATATTCGGAATACAGCGGAAATAAGCCAGATCAAACACCCCGTGATGTGTAGGGCCATCTTCTCCGACCAAACCTGCCCGGTCAAGGCAAAATACGACATTCAGTTTTTGAATCGCAACATCATGAATCACTTGATCATAGGCGCGCTGCATGAATGAAGAATAGATGTTACAGAATGGAACCATCCCTTCTGCCGCTAATCCTCCAGAAAAAGTTACGGCATGTTCTTCCGCGATGCCCACGTCAAATGAACGCGACGGAAACTCTTTCATCATATAGGTCATGGAGCATCCGGTAGGCATGGCAGGTGTGATACCTACGATTTTCTGGTTTTTACGAGCTAATTCAACGAGCGTTTTTCCAAATACGTCTTGAAAAAGCGGAGGTTGCCCGGTTGTAGGAAGAATGATTCGTTCTCCTGTTTTTTTATTAAAACAGCCGGGAGCGTGCCATTCGGTCGCCGATTCTTCCGCGGGTTTGAATCCTTTCCCTTTTTTAGTCCGGATATGAAGGAGTTTTGGGCCCTTCATATCTTTTAATTGGTTAAGAATCCGAACCAG
>JAVWBH010000080.1:0-10307 GCA_036649595.1 Bacteroidales bacterium | reverse complement strand
TTCAAGCCCAGCCTGAAGAGCTTTAAAGCCTGCAGTGATGCAGGCTTTTTTGTTATATCCCAGTATATTTGTATATTTAGGAATAAAAATCCTTATAATCTAAAAAATACTGATTATGGCAATTTCTGATCCCTTACAACATACAGAAACTGTTGTTGCGTCTGCTCATCCTTTAAAAAAATTCCGTTTTTGTCCTGCCTGCGGTTCGATCCATTTCGAAGAAAATAATGCTGCTTCCAAAAAATGTATGAGTTGTGGTTTTACATATTACTTTAATCCGCGTGGTGCAACGGTTGCCCTGATCTTGAATGAGCACTGTGAGTTGCTTGTGGCACGTCGGGCAAAAGAACCGGCAAAAGGTACTCTTGACTTACCCGGAGGTTTCATTGATTCCTTTGAAACGGCAGAAGAGGCTGTTGTGCGTGAAGTAAAAGAGGAAACCGGCTTGCGGGTAGAAGGCGTGAATTATCTATTTTCTCTCCCGAATATTTATCCTTATTCAGGAATGGATATCCATACGATTGATTTGTTTTTCGAGTGTAAGGTGGCTGATTCTGCCAATCTTAAAGCAATGGATGATGTTGCCGAACTTTATTGGATACCGTTGGTTGATATGCGGCCGGAAGAATTTGGGCTTAATTCGGTAAGAGAAGGTATCCGGAAATTTATTCAGGCTGAATAAATACCGCCTAACCGAGGCTGAAGTTTGATTTTTTCAATCATATTAAAATTCCCTCCGGTTTAAAAGAATATTTTCTGCGTCTTTGTAAAACTCAGTTATTTGTATTCTGATAAACCGGAGGGAATCATTACATACGGAAGATGCTAAAAGAATTTTCCGTATACTTATTATTTAGCAATCACAGAGCCGTCTGCTCTAAAACGAATTGTTTGTTCGCGGTCTGTAATTTTATTTTCCATTTCGATAGCAAATATCTCTTCTTGATCAGCTGTCATGATACGGATAATGTCATCAATCTCCCATTGTGATTTGTATTCCAATAAAGCAGTTTTGACTGCTTCCGGCAATTCGGTTTCCGTATATTCTTCTTCCATACGTAAAAATTTGAATGAGCTATCAAAGAATACTTCTACCTCTTTGTTTTCTTGCATCATTTCCAACTGCCATTCATTGTGCTCCCATTCCAGATCCAGCAAACGGGCATCCTTAAAATGGGTGTTGACAAAGTCAAGGATTGCTCCGGGTATAATAACCGGTACATTGTCATCGTCATCGTCGTCTTTGTCAATTTTTGCCGAAATTAGGGTTCCGTTTTCCGCAAATATCAAGTCGTAGTCCGGCTGTCCGTCTTTTTCTACCTCGATTTTATAGATCAGCTCCATGCCCGCGCGTTTCAGAGCATCCATGTCATCAATCTTCCAGTTTGCAATACCAAACTCAGAAGCATGATATCCTTCTTGTACGGCCATCGGAAGTTGATCGAAGCGGTCGATCTCCCATTCAGTCAATGCGCATTCTCCGCCTGCTTCATACCATGCTTCATGATTGTCCCGATCTGCTTTGCGGGTATTTACAGGAAGGTAGAAAGAGGCAACGCTATATCCCTTCTTTTGCTCCCAACGTATATTCGTTGCATTAGGGAAGTCTTTTTTGAATGCATTTATAACTTGTTCGGAAGGAACAAAATGTGTTGCGTTATCATCTTCGTCACAGCTTGTGAAGCTGAATAATCCGCCCATGGCAATTGCAAATAGATAAATTTTTAGTTTCATATTTATTTGTTTGGTTATACATGATCGGATATAAATGATTTATCCGACGGGTCAAAGTAAAATATCAATTCTGAATATTTTTGGGAATTTAGATTGTGCGACATCCGGATTTATAAATAGTTTGTTTATTTTGATTTTTTACTACCTTGAAACAGGTAAAATAAGATGTTAACCCTGTTATTTTTATATAAATACCTTTCAGTCTCTATGTGTATCTTTATCTTTGTGAAAAAGAATAAAACCATAAGGAACAGATTCACATGAGAAAAATAATTCTTCCATTCTGCTTATTGGCTCTGACTGCCGGCAGTGGATTATCTGCCCAGACAACATCAGGCATTGCCTCTCCGGAAATTCTTTTTAAAACCGGAAAAGAGATGTTTGAAGAGCGCAACTGGGACGGTTGTTTGAATCAACTTGACCGATTTAAAAAGGAAACCGATAATCCATATGCTTATGAAGAGGCCGAGTATATGATTGCAGTGTCCGCATTCGAAAAAAATAAAGAATATGCGGTTGAACTGTTGAAAGATTTTCAAAAACAATATCCGACCTCAATTCATCAGGAAGAGATAAATTTCCTGATCGGGGCGTATTATTTTCTGCAGTCGGACTATGCCGGAGCACTGGAATGGTTCGAGCCAATAGAGATGGATCGTCTGTCATTGAACTTGCAAGCTGCCTTTTTTCAGCGGATGGGGGTTTCTTATTTGAAAACAGGCAATCTTGAGCAGGCCTATCCTTTATTTCAGGTATTGTCTGCAATGGAAAGCGAATATCAATATTCTGCCCGCTACTATATGGCTTATCTGGAGTATGCTGATAAACAATATGCAAAAGCATTAAGTTTATTTGAGGAGCTTCCGGCGCAGGGTGAATATTCAGAAACCGTACCTTATTACATCACCCAAATTCTTTTTATTCAGGGCAAACATGAGCAGGCGCTTAACCAAGCGTTAGACTTATTGAAAAAGGCACAGACTGCAGATCAGGAAGCAGAGTTAAACAGAATAGCCGCTACTTGTTTATATCAGACCGGATCAGGATCACGGGCTCTTACGTATTTCAAGCGTTATTTTGAATTAACCTCAAGTCCGCTGCGTTCGGCCGCTTTTGCCGGAGGTCTTTGTGCTTATGAACAGGGAGATGCTGGTTTGGCAGTGGATGCCTTAAGCAAGGCTACCACGGTTGATGAAATGACACAACGCGCGTATTTATATCTCGGACATGCTTATCTGTTGAGCGCTGATATGCGTAATGCGCGGATGTCGTTCGAGCGGGCATCGAAATCCGACTTTAATGAGAAAGTAAAAGAAGAAGCTTGGTTTAACTATGGATTAACCGTACATGAATCATCTTATTCTCCTTTTAATGAATCGGTAGTTGTGTTTGAATCATTCTTGAATACGTTTCCGAACTCAGCTTATACAGATAAGGTTAATGATTGCCTTGTAGAGGTTTACATGACTACCCGTAATTATGAATCTGCCCTTAATTCAATTAATAAGATTGGTCGCCCGGGACAGAAAATATTGACGGCAAAACAGCGTATTCTATTTCAACTGGGTACGCAGCAGGTTGCAAATGCAGAGCTTCCGGCGGCAGAAAACTATTTTTCAGAAGCCATTAAGCTTGGAAACCTGAATAAAGAAATCCGGGCACAGGCTTTCTTCTGGAGAGGAGAATGTGCTTACCGGGATGCTCGTTATCCTCAGGCAGAAAGCGATTTCCGCCAATTTTTAAATCTGTCGGATAACAGAGATTCTGAGATCTATGCCCTTGGGAGATATAATCTGGGATATACTTGTTTCAAACAACATAAGTTTGCCCCTGCGATAGAATGGTTTGATAAATACCTTACAATTCCGTCCGAACACGGAAAGCGATCTTATGTAGATGCATTAAACCGCATGGGTGATGCTCATTTCTATATGCGCCAATTTGGAAAAGCAGAGGATTTTTATACGAAAGCGGCGGGGTCTGCCGGCGGATCGGGGGATTATGCAATGTTCCAAAAGGGATTTATGGCTGGTTTGCAAAAAAACTATGCTGCGAAAATCGCTGCGATGAAACAATTGCGTAAAAGCTGGCCGCAATCGGAATATGCCGACGACGCCTTGTTTGAAGAAGGTAAAACATACGTTACAATGGCTAAGCCGGCGGAGGCTATTGCGTGCTTTTCGGAAGTCACAGAGCGATTTCCAAACAGTACCCTGGCTCGTCAGGCCGGATTACAGTTAGGTCTAATGTACTTTAACAGTAATCAGTCAGAAAAAGCGATCAAAGCATATAAGCGTGTCATTGATGAATATCCGGGCAGTGAAGAATCACGTATTGCGGCCGAAGATTTAAAAGCCGTCTATATCGAGATGAACGATATTCCTGCATACGCTGCTTATATTGGCACTTTGAAAGGTAAAGTACAGTTTGCAGCCGGAGAGCAAGATTCTCTTACATATATGGCTGCAGAGCGCGTATTGGCCCGCGGTAATGTTGCGCAAAGCAAACAGGCATTGGTAAACTACCTGCAAAGTTTTGAAGATGGAGCTTTCCGCCTGAATGCGCAAACTGAGCTTGGCCGTATTTATTTTGCCGGGAAAGAATATCCTCAGGCAATGCAGGCATATGAGGCTGTACTTCAATATCCGAATAATAAATTTGCGGAAGAAGCATTAGCACGTACGGCAGAGATTTATTTTATGGATGGCGAATCGCGTAAGGCTCTTGAATCTTTCCGGAATCTATTAGTTCGCGCTGAGCGAAAAGAGAATAAAGAAGCAGCCCGTATCGGGATTATGCGAACAACTGTTGCACTTGAACTAAATGAAGAAGCAGTTGTGGCTACGAATGAATTGTTGGAAAATGGCAATTTGTCGCCGGTGATCCGTAATGAGGCATTATACAACCGTGCAAAATCATTGCTGGCATTGGATCGTCCTGAATATGCGTCAAAAGATCTGAAGGAATTATCAAAAGATACCCGTTCTGTTTTTGGTGCGGAGGCGAGCTTCTTGCTGGCAGAAGTTTACTATAAGGCTAAAGAGCTTGATAAATCTGAGAAAGTAATCTTTTCGCTGATTGATTCGGCAACACCTCATCAATATTGGCTGGCCCGCGGATTTATTCTGTTGTCAGACATCTATATTGCCCGTGGTGATAACTTCCAGGCAAAACAATACCTGCAGAGTTTGCAAAGCAACTATACGGCACAGGATGATATTGCCGGGATGATTGAGTCTCGTTTCAAAAAAATAGGAGAATAAGATAATGAAAAGATCATATAACAGCTTATTTATAGCGCTTACAGCAGGATTCGCATTACCGGTAGCAGCACAGCAACAACAAGATTCTACGTTAACCCGCGAAATGACGATCGAGAAAGAGTACAATCCGATTGTCAGAGATGCGGATAAGATTACACGTATGCCGGAGGTAGAAACGCCGACTGCGAATAAAACAAAAATCGTTTATGCTCAGCCTACACTGGATACCCGGGTAAAGCCGGAACTTCAGACACTCGAGGTCGGATCCGTTAATACTTCTTACCCGTTCAGTAAGAAAAAAGGATATCTGACCCTTGGCGGCGGAAATTACCTTAATTTGCGCGGCGATTTCGGTTATCGTTTTCTGGACACAGATAAAGATATTTTGGGTATTGAGTTGAGTCATTCTTCCTCAAACGGCAAAATCGAATTCCTGGAAGAGAGTTGGGGGAAAACGAAACGGAAAGTAAATGATAATCATGTAAAACTTTATTATACACATGGATTCGAGAATTTAATCTTGCATACACATGTTACGTATGAGTATGCCGGATTCAATTATTACGGAGGATCTCCGTTGTTGGAAAACAATGGCGACTCGATTCGTAATGATCAGACTCAACAGCGGCTGGCATTCGATTTTTCGCTTAATTCGAGACAGCAGACTGAGTGGGATTATAAGATGTTATTCGGATTTACCTCTTTTTCACAAGAGATGCCCGGAATAAATGAAAATATGATCCGTGCAAATATGGGCTTGTCGAAAAACTCTCCGTCAAATTGGAGATTCGGAATGGATCTTGATGCGAAAGTATTAGTGTATGGCGGCGATTCAGATAAATACGGATGGATTACTAAAAACAGTTTCAAAAATTCGGGGCTAATTAGCCTGCAACCGGGATTTAAGTATGATAATGGCGACGGCATAAGTGCTAAACTGGGTATTCATGCTGATTTCGCATTTGGTAAACCACCTTATGTGGGTGTTGCTCCCGATATGAATCTGAAGTGGAAATTTGCATCCAACTGGTTGTTTTATTCTGGTCTGACAGGCGGAATTCATCAATATTCGCTGGATGAGATGACAAAGCAAAATCGTTATTATTACATGGATCATCAGCTCCGTAATAGCTATACAATTGCTGATTTGAATTTGGGTCTGCGTACGAATTCCGTTGCCGGGTTTGAGTTCGACCTGTATGGCGGAGCCGGTTATACGACCGATGCTCTTTTTGAATATACCCACGTTACAGGTTTGACTGCTAATGGAAGAGCGCTGATTCAAAATGCTGTCGGCGGATTTGTGGCTGATGCCTTTAACTGGAATGTCGGCTTCAAGATGAAGTATAAGTTTAGCGATGTGGTGGATATGCATTTGAAACTGCAGAAGAATGGCTGGAATCTGAAAGATAACCAACAGGAAAATCCGATCGCTTCTTATAAGCCCGGATTTGAAGTAGCCTGGGGTGCAACGATTCGCCCGACAAAGAAGCTGTTGTTTGATCTGAAATATGATTTCTTAGGGGATCGGGAAGCTGTAGTGCAAGAAGAATATTTACGGACTCCCGTAGTGGATACTGATTTATTGTCATCTGGCGCTTCTGCACCATTTCTTCATCTGCGCCAGAATGTAGCCATAAAAGATATTCATCGATTGGATATAAAAACAACTTATCTGTTTAATGACACTTTTTCAGCTTATTGCTCTTTAAACAATTTGCTGTTCCGCCGTCAGGAGATGTGGTACGGTATGCCAGAACAAGGCTTCCATTTCATGATCGGTGGCAGCGTACGTTTCTAAAAAGAACAAAAATGAAATAACAACTGTTGTATGTGTGGGCTAACCTTCTGTTAGTCCACACAATACTCTATTTTAATTTCACAGGATTGGGTAAGGAAATAAAAAATAATAACGTCAAATCTATTTTACCGTTATTATTTTTCTATTTTTGCCGAATTCCCGTGAAATACAATTTAACATATAGTCCATGTCCAAAAATTTGGTAATAGTCGAATCACCCGCCAAAGCCAAGACGATCGAGAAGTTTTTAGGAAAAGATTTCAAAGTCAAATCGAGCTACGGACATATTCGTGATTTGAAGAAAAAAGATTTCAGTATAGATATCGAACATAATTATGCTCCTGTATATGAAATACCGGCAGATAAACAAAGTCTGGTCGAAGATCTGAAGCAGGAGGCCGCCAAAGCAGAAGTGGTATGGCTCGCATCCGATGAAGACCGTGAGGGGGAAGCGATTGCCTGGCATCTTTATGAAGTTTTGGGTTTAAAGCCCGAAAATACGCGTCGTATCGTATTCCATGAGATTACGAAAAATGCAATTCTAAAGGCTATTGAAACTCCCCGCGATATCAATATTAACCTGGTAGATGCACAGCAGGCAAGGCGTGTGCTCGACCGTATCGTAGGTTTTGAACTATCTCCTGTATTATGGAAGAAAGTCAAACCGGCTCTTTCTGCCGGGCGAGTTCAATCGGTAGCAGTACGTTTGATTGTTGAAAGAGAACGTGAAATTCAGGAGTTTAAATCAGAAGCCGCTTATCGTGTAATCGCTATTTTCCGGGTAACCGATGCAAAAGGGAAAACAGTAGATATGCGCTCTGAACTGAATACCCGTTTTAAAACCAAGGAGGAGGCTCTTGCATTTTTAGAAAAATGCAGAGAAGCTCGTTATTCGATTGAAGAAGTAACAAAGCGTCCGCTGAAGAAATCGCCGGCTGCTCCTTTTACCACTTCAACGTTGCAGCAGGAAGCTGCCCGCAAATTGGGCTATTCCGTTTCGCAGACCATGATGATCTCGCAAAAGCTGTATGAGTCTGGATTGATCACCTATATGCGTACCGATTCCGTCAACCTGTCTACCCTTGCAGTCGATTCGGCTAAAGAAGAGATTGTGAAAACAATGGGCGACGAGTATCTGCAGATCAGACAGTATCATACAAAATCAAAAGGTGCTCAGGAAGCGCATGAAGCGATTCGTCCTACTTACCTGAGTAATCAGCAGATTGAAGGATCAGCCCAGGAGAAACGATTGTATGAGCTGATTTGGAAACGTACGATTGCCTCTCAGATGAGCGACGCACAGTTGGAAAAAACAACTGCTTCGATTGGAATATCGGGTGTAAAAGAGAAATTTATCGCAACGGGAGAAGTCATCAAATTCGACGGATTCCTGCGTGTATATATTGAGTCGACTGACGAAGAGGATGGCAAACAGGACAATGAAGGTAAAATGTTGCCTCCGCTGACTGAAGGCGAAATCTTACCACTGGTTGATATTACAGCAACCGAACGTTTTACACAACGCCCTGCGCGCTATTCAGAGGCGAGTTTGGTTCGGAAGATGGAGGAACTGGGTATTGGACGTCCATCTACATATGCTCCGACGATCTCTACGATTCAGAATCGCGAATATGTAGAAAAAGGTGATAAAGAAGGTACAGAAAGAAATTATAATGTTCTGCATCTCGAAAATGGTCAGATAACGGATACGGTATTGCAGGAAATTACCGGTGCTGATCGGGCAAAACTGATGCCTACCGATATCGGGATCATTGTAAATGATTTCCTTACAGAGCATTTTCCTAATATTCTGAATTATAATTTTACGGCAAATGTAGAGCAGGAGTTCGACCATGTCGCAGAAGGAAAATTAGTCTGGACGAAAGCGATTGATGAGTTTTACCGGATGTTCCATCCGAATGTAGAACAGACATTGGCTTTACGTACCGAGCATAAAGTGGGTGAGCGTATTCTGGGTGAAGATCCTAAAACGGGCCGGCAGGTTTCTGTAAAGATTAGTCGTTTTGGTCCGGTCGTACAGATCGGAAAGCCCGATGAGGAAGAAAAACCATTGTTTGCTTCTTTGTTGAAGGGGCAATCCATGACAACCATAACGCTCGAAGAGGCTATTAAATTGTTCGAGCTACCACGCCAGGTGGGTGAATTTGAAGGGAAAGTCGTGACAATCGGTATTGGCCGTTTCGGCCCTTATATCCGCCATGACAGTAAATATGTTTCTTTACCGAAAGAATATGCCCCGATGGCTGTTACTTTGGAAGAATCTGTTGCATTGATTGAAGCCAAGCGTAAACAAGAAAGTGAGCGTCTTATTAAGAGCTTCGACGAAAATGCAGGTTTGCAAATCCTGAATGGTCGCTTCGGGCCATATATTACATTAGATAAGGCAAACTATAAGATTCCGAAAGATACAGAGCCTCGTGATTTGACATACGATGATTGTATGGCAATTATCAAGCAGGCAGAAGAAAATCCAAAGGCATCCAGAGGAAAGAAAGCTGCGGCGGCTAAAAAAACCGCGACAGCAAAGAAAGAAGCTGCTCCTAAAAAAACGACAGCAAAGAAAACAACTGCTTCTAAAGAAAAGAAAGCTACAGATAAGCCGGCAAAGGAAAAGAGTACCGCTACAAAATCTAAAAAAAGTAAGTCGGAACAATAATTGCTGATTATGAATAGTTTGACGAATCCCTGTCTATTTGATTTCTAAATAGACAGGGATTCGTTTTTTTATTTTCTATTATTTGACGTAATAGAATTGTTTGGGTTAAATACTATAAAAAATATCTGATTATCGTTATTCAGCACCTACTAAAATGCAACCAAATGCAAATAGTAATGTTTATCAGAGGAAAGGAGTATTGCACGGGTGTTGTATTTGTTATTTTATATGAAATGATAAAGAGTGAGAAGAATGTACTCGTTTATGACAGGGATACCGTTTTCTTGTCAGGGCTTATATATATTCTGAAAGAAATGCCTGATATTTTGAATGTATCGGGCTATTCTTCAGAAAAAGAGATACAGCGGGAATTAGAGACAAAAAATTATGATCTGTTTATTGTAGAGGTCAATGCGTTAGATCCTAACGGTATTGCCATTATTGAGGAGATCCATTCGTCGGGCAATAACAGACGTGTACTTGTCAATACCATTTGTGAAGAAGAACTGTTATGGGAAATCTTGAAACATACCCGGATCAGCGGCCTTTTGCATAAACGAGCTGAGGCAGGAGAGGTAGAATCTGCAGTTAGGCGGATTCTGAGAGACGAATGCTATTGTACTCCTGCTTATTGTAAAATGGGGGCATTGTTCCCCCGTGAGCCGTTTTCGGATATATACTCCGAAGATAGCCCTACCCGGCGAGAACTGGAGGTATTAAATGCTATATCTCATGGGGATAGCTCGGTATTGATCGCCGAAAAATTAAAGATATCCGAAAATACGGTCGAAAGTTTCCGAAAAAAACTGATGCAGAAATTCGATGCACGTAA
>JAVWBH010000079.1:8321-10373 GCA_036649595.1 Bacteroidales bacterium | reverse complement strand
CGTCGCTTTGCCGGGCATAACATAAGCTACCCCTTTATTCTTATCCTTCTTCTTTTGTTTCTGAGCTTCGGGCGTGTTTTCGGGACGTAAATCTTCCGTTACAGTTACAGTAAGGTAGATGGGCGCACCCGCCAGATTATCATTATTGACAACACCCAGGTATTTAGAGAAGCGGAACAACATGTCTTTTCCGATTTTTTCAGCAGGGTTAATCCGGATCACTTTTCGGATATTCTCTTTCTTTGTGGTACCCAGAAACATGGCGGTTAGCGTAGCTTCCTGATCATCCAGCTGCTTCATAATCAGTTTAAAAGATTCGCCGTCGGCCGGTAATTGATCGACATCGCCCGTTACCAGGTTTAAGCGGCTTTCGCGAATGCGATAAATCTGCTTAGCAGCCATTTCAGCCATCTTGGCGGTAGATCCCGCAGCTAACTGTTCTTCTGTTAAAACAGAATAAGTCGGCGTGGTATTGACCGGCTTGGCCGGAGTTGTTTTGGCTGCGGTGTTCGTATTGTCGGTTACCGGTTCTTTATTAATGGATAATAGCGTTCCCTCTTGAGAGAGATACATGCTCGGTGGATTTCCGCCTTTGAATTTTACAAGGTAAGATTCTTCCGGATTCGCAACGCCTACAGGAATGATATTCACTCCGTTCATTTCCCAATATTCCATATCTTCGGTAATGATTTCCTGCACTCCCAGGTATTTTTCTGCATATTGGTAATATGGGCCGGCTTTTACGGTGATTTTTGTTGCATCAATCTCAATATCTGCCATTGTATTGGGTAGCGAATAAGCTAATCCAAAGTCATTGTGTTTTCCTGCCGTAATCTTTGTGGTTTCTTGAGCGAAAGAACAAATGCAAGTCAGAGAAGCGAATGACAAAATCCATTTCTTCATATGTATAACGAGTTTATATCTTTAATATCGGTTTACAAAGGTAAAGTTACGATTAAAAAGAGTCCCTGCAAAAGGTTGTGAATCTTTTATGATGAAATTCAAAAACTCTTAAGACAGACGTAATTGACGGAATGCGTGCCCCAGACTCTGTACAATATCTCCTGCCGTTAATGACTCTTCCGAACTAACCGTAAGGGCAATGTCGGCTGCCATTCCATGGATGTAGGTCCCCAGGATCGCTGCTTGTTCCGGCCGGTAGTTTTGAGAAAGCAGAGCAAGTAAAATACCTGTCAGAACATCTCCGCATCCGCCGGTTGCCATTCCCGGATTTCCGGAAGTATTGAAGAACACATGCCCCGAAGGCATGCATATTGCCGAATTGGCTCCTTTGATGATAATAATCAAATTATGTTTCATCGCCGATTCCATCCCTTTCTTCAGGCGTAAATAACTGTTTTCTGTTTTTCCGAAAAGGCGTTCAAACTCTTTCGGATGAGGTGTCAGGATACTCAGCGACGGCAGCATGTCAAGCAGTTCGGGGTGTTCTGCCAGAATGTTCAATCCGTCGGCATCCACTACGCATGGGCGCCGTAGTTCTTTGATCATGTGCTGTACCGCCCATACCGTATTTGAATCCATCCCTATTCCGGGGCCAAAAGCGGTGGAGGTATAGTTTACCAGATTATCTACCTGAGTGATCATTTTAGCATGCTTGTCTGCCTGGAATTTAGCTTCCGGAATGGATGTTTGCAGGATGGTATATCCCGACTCAGGAGCATGTACGGTAAGTAGCCCGATACCTGAATGCATCGCTGCACGCGCGGCTAATACGGCTGCTCCCATCATTCCATAGCTTCCGGCAACCAATAGTCCGTGTCCGAAATTTCCTTTATGGGCAAACTTGGTACGGCGATTGAGTAATGCTACAGCGTCATAGCGCTGTGTCAGTTTAAAGGGCGACAGGGTTGCTTCGAGTGCTTTCGCGCTCAGGTTAATATCCAGGATCACCACTTCGCCGGTGTATTTTTCATTTTCAGGGAACATGAACGACAACTTCGGTGCCTGGAATGCCAGGGTTAGCGTTGCCCGGACAATATTCCGGTTGTTGTTGTTCGTATTGTCTTCTCCGAATAATCCGGAAGGAATATC
>JAVWBH010000079.1:2568-8311 GCA_036649595.1 Bacteroidales bacterium | reverse complement strand
ATCAATCGATACGACTTTCGATTCCGAACTGTTGATGTATTGGATTACAGAAGCAAATCCTCCTGCGATCGGCGCATTTAGTCCTGATCCGAATAATCCGTCGACTACCAGCGTATCGGCTGTAAGTGTCGGAGGAGCGAACTCTTTGGTTACTTCGATGCATTCCGCACCCGGAGTCGCCTCTAATGCTGTTTTATTCTTTTGGCAATCGTGCGAGAGCTTTAACTTCGGATTAAACAGATAAGTTGTTGTTTTATATCCGCTGTTGGTCAGGATACGGGCTACCGCCAATGCATCGCCGCCATTGTTTCCGGGGCCGGCAAAAAGTACAACCGGAGTCCGGGTAGTCCATCGGGCTGTAATTTCATCAGCTACCGCACCCGCCGCGCGCTCCATTAGTTCAATTGAAGTGATCTCTTGTTCTTTTATCGTTTGCTCGTCAATCTCTTTTATATCCTTCGTAAAAAAAAGTTTCATCTGAGTATATTTTTTATGTTTTCAAATGCAAGCACCATCATTCATCTAAAGTTGAGATGTCTGACAACGGGAGCTAAATGAAAATTACCTATTTATACCGTAATGTAAGGCAAAAGGTGTGATAGAAATTTCATCTTGCTCCTATTTTTGTGTGATTTTGAAACAAAATTACATCAAAACCCCTATTTGTTGAAACCAAACGCGTAAAAAGAACATATGTTTATCTATTTTTGCATTCATGCCGGAGTAACGCTCGATTTATGCAAAGTCAGCTCCGTTGTAAAGTGCTTAGAATGAATAATTATACAAATTTTATTATAACCTATGGTAGAAGTTCTCAAGAAAACGCTGCGTGATTCTGCAGCCGCGCGCTGGTTAGCGCTGGTAATTGTTTCATTTACGATGATGTGTGGTTATTTCCTGACGGATGTCATGGCGCCACTGGAAGACTTATTGATGAAAAGTGTAGCTGAAGGAGGTCTTGGATGGACCGGCACCCAATATGGATTTTTCACAGGTGCTTACGGATGGTTTAATGTATTCCTGTTTATGCTCTTGTTAGGAGGTATCATCCTGGATAAGATGGGCGTGCGTTTTACCGGTTTAGGTGCCTGCGTGACGATGTTTCTTGGTGCAGCCATCAAATATTATGCAATCTCTCCGTATTTCCCGCTGGGTGGTGAGATTTTCGGGTATAACTCACAGGTTTTAATCGCCGGATTAGGATTTGCCGTATTCGGTGTCGGAGTGGAGATTGCCGGAATTACGGTTTCTAAGATCATTGTAAAATGGTTTACCGGTCATGAGTTGGCATTGGCACTGGGTATTCAGGTTGCCCTGGCTCGTATCGGAACAGCCGCCGCATTGAGCTTAAGCTTACCAATCGCCCGTCATATGGGGCATCTCTCTTATCCGATTCTTTTTGGTGCCGTATTGCTTTGTATCGGAACAATTTCCTTTTTGGTTTATAATGTAATGGACCGCCGTCTGGATGCTTCGATCGAAAAAGAAGATCCGAGCGAAGAGGAAGAGGGATTCCGCCTGAGCGATATTACCTTGATTATTACAAATAAAGGATTTTGGTTGATCGCAATCCTTTGTGTTTTGTTCTATTCAGGCGTTTTTCCGTTTTTGAAATTTGCCACCAAACTGATGATTTACAAATACAATGTAGATCCGGATCTTGCCGGAAACATTCCTGCATTGTTACCTTTCGGTACGATCCTGTTGACACCCTTGTTCGGTTCGCTTTACGACCGTTTGGGTAAAGGGGCTACGCTGATGATTATCGGATCGGTGATGCTTACTTCGGTACACGTGTTATTTGCATTGCCTATTCTGGACGAATGGTGGTTTGCTGTATTTATCATGCTTGTTTTGGGTGTGGCCTTTTCTTTGGTTCCGTCTGCCATGTGGCCGTCCGTGCCAAAGATTATCCCGCAACGTCAGCTGGGAACTGCATATTCTCTGATTTTCTATGTACAGAATATTGGATTGATGGGAGTGCCGATGTTGATTGGCTGGGTGATTGACAAATACGCAAAAATAATTCTGCCCGACGGAACGGCTACGTACGACTATACGATTCCGATGGTTATTTTTACCTTGTTCGGAGTAGCGGCTATTTTTGTGTCTGTTTTATTGAAATATGTCAATAAGAAAGAAGGTTACGGATTAGAAGAACCGAATATCAAATAATAATATCGATTATGAAACTGTTTAATACCTTGATCGCAACAATCGGACTTACCCTTTTTGTGGGTATGTCCGGTTGTTCAACCATGAAGAAATCTGATGAAAAGGGTCCGATTTCCGTTATCACACCCGAGCGTCCTGCCGGGCAAAAAGATGTACTCGGACTAACCGTTCCGGCAATGGATACGGTTCGTGTCGGATTTATCGGGCTGGGAATGCGCGGGCCGGGAGCGGTATCTCGTTTTACACATATCCCGGGAGTGAAAATACAGGCATTGTGCGATTTACATATGGATCGTGCCGAAAAGGCGCAACAAATACTGATAAAGGCGAATCGTCCGGAAGCAGCCCTTTACGGAGGTTCGGAAGAGGCCTGGAAAGAGCTGTGCCAACGAGATGATATCGACCTGGTATATATTGCGACCGACTGGAAGCGACATGCTCCGATGATGATCTATGCGATGGAGCAAGGTAAGCATGTTGCGTGTGAAGTGCCTGCCGCAATGACGCTGGAGGAGATTTGGGATGTGATTAACACCGCCGAGAGAACTCAGAAGCATTGTATGCAACTCGAAAACTGTGTTTATGATTTCTTTGAGTTGACAACACTGAATATGGCTCAAAACGGTCTGTTTGGCGAAGTTCTTCATACAGAGGGAGCGTATATCCACAACTTGGAAGGTTTTTGGAATACCTACGAAGGCGATTGGCGCCTGCAATATAACAAAGATAACAGGGGCGACGTATATCCTACACACGGAATGGGTCCGGCTTGTCAGTTGCTGAATATTCACCGGGGAGATAAGATGAATTATCTTGTTTCAATGGATACGAAATCGGTAAATATTCCGCATTATATTCAGAAGGTGCGTAATGAAGACTTAGGTAATTTCAAAAATGGCGACCATATGATGACCATGATCCGTACGGAGAAAGGAAAAACGATTCAGATCCAGCATAATGTGGCAACGCCTCGCCCTTACAGCCGGATGTATCAGTTGACGGGAACAAAAGGTTTTGCCAATAAATATCCGGTTTCGGGATATACTTTCGAGGCATCGCAGCTGGATTCGTCTGTTGTGAAAAATCATGAGAACCTGGATTCGCATCGTTTTGTACCTGAAGAGGTGAAACAAGCGTTAATGGATAAATACAAACATCCGATTCATCGCGAACTGGAAGAAACTGCAAAAAAAGTCGGAGGTCATGGCGGAATGGACTTTATCATGGACTATCGCCTGGTTTATTGTCTTCGCAACGGGCTGCCATTGGATATGGATGTGTATGACCTGGCAGAATGGTGCTGTTTGGCTCCGCTGACCCGCATTTCTCTTGAAAACGGATCTGCCGCTGTTGCCATTCCTGATTTTACACGGGGTAACTGGGATCGTATTCAAGGGTATCGTCATGCAATCGTACAATAAAGAAATATAAAAGCGTCTCATCGCATATTTCGGCCGTTGGAAATATCGTTTTTTTAAAAAGTCGGTATTTAAAAGCAATAAACAATAGAAATTAGCAAAATGCTGTTTTTTTGTAAGCCTGTAAATCTAAAAAAATAACAAAGTATTGGAGGGTAGTTTATTATTGAAGAATTTTAAACTAACTTTAACGCAAGAAATTCAAATCAATCTTTAAATACTTATTTTTATGATCCAAGGACAACCAAAAGGTTTGTATGCTTTGGCCCTGGCCAATACCGGCGAGCGCTTCGGTTATTACACGATGTTGGCGATCTTTACCCTGTTTTTACAGGCGAAGTTCGGCTTTTCGGCATCGGCGACTTCTACAATTTTCGGAGGTTTTCTAGCTTTCGTTTACTTCATGCCTCTAATCGGTGGTATTCTTGCCGATAAATTCGGTTATGGAAAAATGGTAACTACCGGTATCATCGTTATGTTTTTCGGATATCTGCTTTTGGCTATCCCTACATTATCGATGGATGCGGGTAAAATGATGATGTTTGGTGCGCTATCATTGATTGCGATAGGTACCGGATTATTCAAAGGGAACTTGCAGGTAATGGTAGGTAATCTGTATGATTCACCTAAATACAGCTCATTGCGGGATAATGCCTTTAGTTTATTCTATATGGCTATCAATATCGGTGCTTTATTTGCGCCGACAGCAGCAACTGAAGTTACAAACTATGTGTTAGGGAAAGCAGATTTCTTCTATAACCCACAGATTCCGGCATTGGCCCACCAGTTTATGGATGGTACTATCTCGGCTGAAAATACAGCTACATTGGCTGCGCTTCAGGCTGCTCAGGGATTCACAGGGGATATGGCAACATTCTGTTCGACCTATATCGCAAAACTTTCAGAGGCGTATAACTACGGATTCGGGGTGGCTTGTTTGTCTTTGATTATTTCAATGGCTATCTACCTGTTGTGCCGTCCGATGTTCAAACATGCGGATTATAACTCAAAACAGGCGAAGGCTGCTCATGTAAATGAAGTAGAGTTGACTCCAAAACAAACAAAAGATCGTATTACTGCTCTATTATTGGTATTTGCAGTGGTTATTTTCTTCTGGATGGCTTTCCATCAGAATGGTCTGACGATGACATTCTTTGCTCGTGACTATACGGCTCACGTTGCTACCGGATTTGATCGTATCGGATTTAATGTATGGAATTTGGCTTTGGCAATTATCGCTATTTATTCAGCGTTTGCAGTATGGCAGTCTGAAAAGTCAAAAACAAAAATCATTGCCGCTGTTCTCGGGGTTGCTGCTTTAGCAATTCTTGGATGGAAATATACAACGATGCCTGCTCAGATTGATGTTCTTCCTCAGATCTTCCAGCAGTTTAACCCATTCTTCGTAGTTGCTCTGACTCCGGTATCGCTGGCATTATTCGGCGGTCTGGCTTCAAAAGGAAAAGAGCCGTCGGCTCCGCGTAAGATTGGTTTCGGTATGTTGATCGCCGCAGTAGGATTTATGATTCTTGCAGTAGGATCTCTTGGCTTGCCAACTCCGGATGCGCTGCAGGCTGAAGGTATTTCAGACAATGCGTTGGTTTCTCCAAACTGGTTGATTTCAACTTATCTGGTATTGACATTTGCTGAATTATTGCTTTCGCCGATGGGTATCTCTTTCGTATCGAAAGTAGCTCCTCCAAAATACAAAGGAATGATGATGGGATGCTGGTTTGCCGCAACGGCAATTGGTAACTATCTTGTATCGATGATCGGCTATCTTTGGGGCGGTATGGAATTATGGATGGTATGGAGCGTACTGATCGTATGCTGTTTGCTGTCTGCTCTGTTCATCTTCGCGATTATGAAGAAACTCGAAGCAGCAACAAAATAATCCGGGAAACCGATTTATTGAATAAAATAAAAAAGGCATTTCACTTTCCGCAAGGGAGTGAAATGCCTTTTGTTTTTTGTACGGGCCGATACTTAAAGGAGGGTATCAGTTTTCGATACCATTGTTTTTTCTGTATTGGGAGGGTGTTTGCCCGAATAGTTCTTTAAAACTTCCGGTAAAATATTTGGGATTCGTAAAGCCCGTTTTTCCTGCAATGACCGATATTTTGGTATCGGGATGTGCTAATAATAACTGT
>JAVWBH010000079.1:0-2558 GCA_036649595.1 Bacteroidales bacterium | reverse complement strand
GTGCTCCTTTTCGTAACCTGATCGTCATGACAAAATCAAGCGGCGTTTGGTTTGTAAGTGCTTTCAGCTTATTGGTGAAAGAGCTTTGGCTCATCGTGAGCGCCTTGGCCAGCAGAGGGATGGAGAAGGCCTCATTTTCCATGTTTTCTTCAATAATACGGATCACCTTTTCGAGTAATTGCTGATCGGTTTCGCTGGAGGTGATAATTCTTGGTTTTGCATCAAACTCTTTCGTGAATTTTTCACGTAGCATCTGGCGAGACAAGAGCAGGTTCATACATCTGGTGATCAGAACAGATAAATTGAAAGGCTTGGAAATAAAATCGTCCGCCCCGCTTTTTAATCCTTCGATATTTTGCCCGGCTGATGACCGGGCGGTCAATAATATTACGGGAATATGAGACAGCGTCGGATCGGCTTTTATCTGACGGCACATTTCTACTCCCGACATTTGCGGCATCATGATATCGCTGATGATCAGATCCGGCTGAATTTCTATTGTTTTTTGGAGTCCTTCTACGCCATTCTCAGCACAAAATACTTCACTGAACTGTCCGAATATCCGACAGAGCATTTCTTGCAATTCCCGGTTGTCTTCTACAAGCAGTATTTTGATATCGGGGTTTATTTGTTTTTTCAGGAGCGTTATTTCAGCCTGATAATCTTCATTCTCGGGGTTGAAGGCGTGAATTGCCGTTTTATTGTTTAAAGGCTGAGTTGTTTGGCTGATGATTTCGCTTTTTCCGAATTTTGACGGATCGAACGGAATGCTGACTGTAAAAGTACTCCCGTTGCCCGGTTCTGATTTTACGGATATCGAACCTCCGTGCGCTTCAACGATTCCTTTTGTTACAGATAATCCTATTCCGGTGCCGATTATTTGCGGGTTGCTTGCGGAGCTCTGCTCTATCTGATAAAACCGGTCGAAAATTTTTTCCCGGGCATTCTCCGGAATACCCGACCCCGAATCGGTTACTTCAATCGAAAATGCGGTATCCTCTTTTTGCAACCGAAGTGCTATGTGCCCGTTTTCATTACAATATTTAAATGCGTTTGAAAGTAAATTAAATAAGATCTTTCTGAATTGAATCGGGTCGATCCAGGTTTTAAAATCGTCGGCCGGTTTATCAAATGTA
Source organism: Bacteroidales bacterium (assembly GCA_036649595.1). Taxonomy (GTDB): domain Bacteria; phylum Bacteroidota; class Bacteroidia; order Bacteroidales; family JAUNSR01; genus JAUNSR01. The sequence goes on along the minus strand of JAVWBH010000079.1, from coordinate 1,422 downwards.
TAGGTGATTCCTTTAAACAAGGCATAATCTTTGAAAGAGAGAAAGATATCTTCTATAAAAGGAGGGATATTTTCTTCTGTAATCTTCAATGTCAGGCCCTCTTGTTCTTGCTTCTGGAAATCAAGAAGTTCATTGATCAGTTGTTGCATTCGGTTTGCGTTCTGATGTATGTTCGAAATACGCCCGCGTAGTGACGGAAGGATGGTATCCGAATGTAATACCATTTGCAGCTGTCCGGTAATCAAGGTTAGCGGGGTCCGTAATTCATGTGATATATTGGTGAAAAAATTAATTTTCGACTGGTTTGTCGCCTCAATATGCCGCTTTTCTTTCTCGGCAAAATATAATGAGTTTTTAAGTTTTAGCCGGCCGTATAACAGTTTGATAATCAGTCCGGCCGAAATGATGAAAATGATACCGTAACACAGGTATGCCCAAGAGCTTTTTAACGGATGGGGCAGAATGTCGACATCCAGTTTGATTGTTTTTTGATGTTCGGGTTGCAGCGGCGAATATCCTCTTACCCGAAGTGTATATTTACCCGGAGGGAGATTCATATAAGTCAGTTCCCGGTTTGCGGGGGCTGTTTGCCATTGCAGGTCAAATCCCTCCAGTTTGTATTGAAAATCGGTATGGGCTGTTTTTTGATACTGATCGGATGCAAAAAGGAAAGACACGATCGTATGTTTATGATTCAAAACGAGTTTGTCGGAATGAGAAATCATTTTTGATAAAGGACTGTTTGTTTCCGATGGAAAAACCAGCCGGTTATTTATTTTTAATTGTGAAAACCAGAGATTGAAATCGGTATTGGCAGAAAACAGATGTGCAGAGTCTATCCGGAAAAGACCTTCCTTTCCGGATAGATATATTTCTCCTTTTTCCTGCAGGATATCCCCGGGCGACATGGATGTGAGCGGAAAACCTTTTTCCGAAGAGAGATTCACACAGGTTCTTTGAGATGTGTTGAGAATCGACAATCCTTTATTGGTGGAAATGAGCATGAGCTCCGGACTTAATTCGCGGATAGCATATGATATACGACCTTTTAATCCGCAATTGTGCTCATTAAACATACGGAAGGTTTTGCTTTCCGGGTCAAAACAGAAAACACCATCTCCCCGTGTTGTAAACCAAATGTTACCGTTGCTGTCGGAGAGCAGGTTTTTTGAAAGCAAGATCAGTTCTTCCCCCGAAGAGATCTGATAAGGGTAACGGTTGATTTCGCCAGATGCCGGATCATAGCAGATCAGCGCATTGGTCCGGGTCAGCCACAGGCGGTTCAGGCTGTCTTTGCATAAGTTTGTATAGTATCCTTGTAATCGCTTATCGAGTAATTCTATTTTCCGGGTGGCATAATCGTATGCGAAAATACCACTGGTTGTGGCAAAAGCGATTTTGCCGTTAACCGGAGTGAAACTC